>CAZEWU010000108.1:0-5146 GCA_964516155.1 uncultured Caldisericota bacterium | reverse complement strand
AAAAAACGGTCAAAACAAAAGTCTACTCTCTTTCGTTTGACAGTCAATCGCGTTTTCTCCATTGTTTCAGTGACTCCTTCTATTCGTCTGTTCACCGGAGAAAAACAAATTCACAATTGTCTTACAATTCAGCGTCTGATTTCTGATAACATTGTCGATTATCCCTCTTGGCACTTACACTGGGAAAGACAATCGCCATCACCTTCGTCAACGCCTAACGACCCCATATCGTATCAACGCTCCGATAAATCGCAGCGTATCGGTGAATGAATTAAACTTGCTCCGCGCCTCCATTCGATAAATCGTTTTCGTCGGGACAGAACCGATACGATATCCTGCCCGGCCTACCTTAAAAATGACCTCAGTCTCAAAATCATACTTGTCAGCTTCAAGAGAAAGCGCCCCGACGCTTGCCAGCCGATAATATCTGAAACCATTCTGACTGTCTGGAATCGGCTGCCCCAAGAAAACAGTTATAAAGAACGAAGAGACATGATTTGCGAACCTTCGTATAAAAGGCATGGTAGAAATATTTGACATCCTGTTGCCGATGACCATATCATATCCATGCTCTGCAGCTGCAGCAAACAACGGGATTTCAGAAGGATCGTGCTGTCCATCTGCATCCATCGTTATGACTCCATCAAAATGCAGGTTTGCAAGATAGCGAAATCCCGTTTTGATTGCGGCCCCCTTGCCCCGATTCACCGGATATCGCACGACGGCAGCACCGGCCGCAGCCGCAGCTGCAGCTGTTTCATCTGCCGATCCATCGTCCACGACAAGGACCGTTGACAAATACGGCAATGCAGCGCGTACAACCGCGCCGATATTGCGTTCTTCATTCAGAGCAGGAATAAGGACAGCTATCTTCATGGGCGACCATTCCAGAAATCATAGAAATTAAGAAACTGCGTCGGATCACGGTCCACTTCTTTTTCATACTGGCGCGCAAAAGAGCTCACAAATTCGTGAATCCATTCTCTTTCGTCGGTAGAATCCGGATGGATCGGATCTCCGAATTCTACGCGAAAACGTCCGTCAGACTGACGCACAAGAAACCCGGGAACCCCCGTCATCTGTTTACGATGGCAAAGAAGCGCCGCTCCACGTGGAAAGTAGACAGTACGACCGAAAAACTGAACAGGTTCACCGCCAATACTATACTCTCGATCTGAGATAATAGCCGGAACATCTCCATCAGGAAGATTGCGAAGCAACTGACGCATCCCAAATTGAACGTCATGAGTTGTCACATTGAACCGTTGACGAAGCGAATCATACAGGTTCTCAATGATCGGACTGTTATGAGACAACGCTATGGCATGTATCTTGTAACCTGCCACACCCAGAACCGCCCCGGCCAGTTCCCAGTTGCCATAATGACCAGCCACAAGGCAGAACTTCTTTCCGTGAACGCGTTCCTCAACAAGGGGCTGCACCTGCTCAAAATTCTGCGTCATGCCTATGATACCCGATCTGGACAAGGACGGTATCCGGAAAAAGTCGACCAGATTCAATCCCGCCTGTTCAAAAGTTCCTATCGCCAGCTTCATTCTTTCATAGTGAGCAGCATAAGGACGTATGATCTGAAGATTAGCCAGGACCCCACGCCGCTGACTCCTGTTGAAAACGAAAAAGCCCAATGCAATAATACGAGCGATCAGACGATCAAGCCAGAATGGCAGAAAGCTTGCCAAATGAAAAGCAAGAACATACCAGAATCCCATTTTCTTAATGTGTAGCTATCTTTTCAAAAAATGCATACCACAAAAGTCCCAGCAAAGTCTTTGCATCTGTGATATGCCCGTTGCGACACTGTTCCAGCGCTGCAGGAACAGGAAGAGAAACGCAGGTTATAAATTCGTCTGAATCCAGATCGCGCGGACCGCCCTTCAGATCTCGTGCTATAAAAAGCGTCAGGCGTTCGTCAACAAAACCTGGACTGGGCCAGAATTCCGTACATCTGACCCATGAGGATGCCGTATAGCCAGTTTCTTCTCGAAGTTCACGCTTTGCGGCAGAAAGAAAATGCTCTCCCGGATGGCGCCGACCAGCAGGAATCTCCAGCATGACCGTCTCTACTGTAGGCCTGTACTGCCGCACCAGAATAACATGGCCTTCGCTGGTTACAGGCACAATACATACCGCGCCGCCAGGATATGTTACAATGTCGCGATGAGCAAGACGCCCGTCGGGCAGACGGACGACCTTGTCCAATATCTGGATAGCTTTTCCCTGGTACACTTCACAACAAGAAGTCACTGTTTCCGAGATTCGTCTGGTCTTATTCAATGTGCTTGAATCATCCCCTTGATCTTCAGGAGTCGCGTTAGTGTGGCACGCTCATTTTCATCTAATTTGGAAGAAATGTAACGAATCGTTTCTTCCAAATTAGGAATCATGACATATTCAAGCGCATTGACACGCCGTCGTGTTTTTTCAATTTCATCGGCCATAAGACGGATACCAGCCTCGATCTCAGCAAGTTTCACAATGACGGGCACCACCGCATAGAGGCGCAGTAACGCCGCTTCAACTCCAACGCCCTCCAGCCCACTGAATGACGGCGATTCAAAATCCGAGATGGAAAACGAGAGCATGGGAAGAGACAGGTTCATGACGTTGCGCGTAGCAGCATTCACCTCAAATTTCGTCGACGTCGTTCTTGAAAGGAGTTCGACGACCTCGACCGGATATGTCGCTGTCTGTTCCATGAATTCGGCAAGTGCTGCAGGCAGTTCTCGATTGATCTGCTGGCGATAATCAGAATACTGCTCGGTCAACTTCAAGAACGTTTTCATCAACCCTTCTAGCTTGTCCTTCAGCAGTTTATGACCACGTTTTGCAAGAGCGTACCGCTTCTGCAAACGCAGAAGCTCCATGCGTGTGGGGTTGATTTTCAGGATCATCGCTGTTTCCTACTTTGTGGTCTCTGCTGGTACTGGCATATACTTGTCAATCATCGCGGACGTAACACGCTTCAGCTCAGAACGAGGCAACATGGAAAGAAGACTCCAACCAATCGAAAGTGTCTGTTCGATGGACCGGTCTTCATCAGACCGCTGTTGCACGAAACGACGCTCGAACTCCTCCGAGAACTTGACAAAGGTACGATCTGTCTCAGACAATGCCGACTCGCCGAGGACAATAGCCAGTTCTTTTGCATCACGTCCACGCGCATAAGCAGCAAAAAGCTCGTTGAGCAACTCGGCATGGTCTTCCCGCGTCTTTCCCTTGCCAATACCCTTGTCTTTCAGGCGTGACAGGGATGGCAAGACATCGATGGGCGGATAGATTCCTGCCTGATGCAGCGATCTGCTCAGAAAAATCTGCCCTTCCGTGATATAACCGGTAAGATCCGGAATCGGGTGCGTCTTGTCATCTTCCGGCATCGTCAGGATTGGCAGTTGTGTGATAGAGCCTTTTTTCCCTTTGATACGGCCTGCCCGTTCATAGATAGTGGCAAGATCCGTGTAAAGATAGCCCGGGTACCCACGTCTGCTGGGGACCTCTTTGCGCGCAGCAGATACCTCGCGCAAAGCTTCGCAGTAGTTTGTCATATCTGTGAGGATGACAAGAACATGCATGCCAAGATCAAAAGCAAGGTACTCGGCAGCCGACAGGGCAAAACGGGGCGTCGCGATACGCTCAATAACGGGGTCGCTGGCAAGATTCATAAACAACACTGCCTGGTTGATGGCTCCGCTCTTCTTGAAATCTGAGATGAAGTAATCGGCTTCCTCAAACGTAATTCCCATGGCGCCAAAGACAACGGCAAACTCATCACTGCCTGTCAGAACACGAGCCTGCCGCGCGATCTGTGCGGCTATCTCAGCATGAGGAAGCCCACTCCCGGAGAAGATAGGAAGCTTCTGCCCGCGTACCAATGTGTTGAGACCGTCAATGGCGGAAATCCCAGTCTGGATGAACTCATTCGGATAGTCACGCGCGTACGGATTCATGGGGTTACCATTGATATCCACCATCTTCTCCGGGATGACTGGAGCAACACCGTCAATCGGCAATCCAAGTCCGCTGAAAATACGGCCGATGATGTCACGCGAAACACCAAATTCGACACCATGTCCTAGGAAACGCGTGATTGTACGATCCAGATCCATGCCGGACGTTCCCTCGAAAACCTGCACCAAAACTCTGGACCCGTTAACCTCCAAGACCTGCCCTCTCCTGGTGCCTGCGACAGTCCGGAATTCAACGAGCTCGCCATACTTAACGTTCTGTGTGTTCTCCAACAAAACGAGCGGCCCGACGATTTCTTTTGCCGTTCTGTAGTCCTTAATCATGGTACTCCTCCTGATTCGAGGCCGCCAGCTCAGATAGCTTCATAAAGTCGTCTCTGATTGATGTTTCCAATGTATCGAATGCAGCAAGATTCGATTCATCAATGTTCTTGACATGAGCAATATCGCCACGAATAGACATCGACAGAATAGTATCTAAAGGCACTCCCTGCGAAGCAGCCTTCCTGGCAAGTTCTGCGAACAGGAGAACAACGTCCAGCATGCGCAGCTGTTTCTTGAGAGACGAGTAGCTGTCAGTGGGGCTGAAGGCACTTTGCTGCAGGAAATCCTCACGAATGGATTTTGCAGCTTCAAGGACAAGGCGGTCCGCCGTCGAGAGAGCGTCAATGCCTACAAGGCGTACAAGTTCCTCCAGCTCAGCTTCCTTCTGCAGAATCGCACGTGTCTCCCGAATATGATCCTGCCAACGCTCACCAAGAGCACCGATATAGTAATCGCTTAACGAATCGCTGTACAGAGAATAGGACTGCAGCCAATCAATCGCAGGAAAATGACGGGCATACGCAAGGCGTGAATCCAGTGCCCAGAAAACCTTCACGGCGCGTAGCGTTGCCTGTACAACAGGCTCCGACAGATCGCCGCCGGGAGGTGATACTGCTCCAATAACACTCAGGCTGCCTTCGCGAGGCTTGGCTCCCATGCTCATGACACGCCCTGCGCGTTCATAAAACGATGCGATACGTGAGGCGAGGTAGGCAGGATATCCTTCTTCGCCAGGCATTTCTTCCAGGCGACCAGAAATCTCGCGCATAGCCTCAGCCCACCGAGATGTCGAGTCCGCCATCAACGCTACGCTGTAACCCATGTCGCGGAAATACTCG
>CAZEWU010000107.1:0-5183 GCA_964516155.1 uncultured Caldisericota bacterium | reverse complement strand
CGACCCACCGCTCCAGGTGCAGGCGGCCGATAATCCAGCCGCTTACGATGGCGATGATCATACCAACGCCGACATACATGAGCGCTACCTTTGGTCCGAAGAGTCCCCACAGCAGGACCATGGCGACCTCGTTAATCATGGGGCTCGCCACCAGGAAGGAGAACGTCACGCCCAGCGGAACGCCGGACTCGACAAAGCCGATGAACAGTGGGATGGCAGAACAGGTGCAGAATGGTGTGATAATGCCCAGGGAAGCAGCAAGGATGTTGTCGACGAATTGATGCCGGTGCGTCAGCACTTTTCTGATCTTCTCGGCCGGAAGCCACGTTCGGATCATGGCGACAACGAACACGATGATCGCCAGGAGCAGATAGATCTTGATAATGTCATACACAAAGAAGTGGACCGCTCCTGTCAGCAGTTTTCCCGCCGGCAGTCGCAACAGTGTGTAGGTGAACCAGTCAGCGAACTTCGCAAGCATAACAACCTCCGTTGATATATCCTGCAGAAAAAATGGAGCTGAACACAGCTCCATAGTCGTGCATGTGCAGTTATCCCTGTGCCGTCGTAATAAGGTTTGCTATCTCTCCCGGTGACAGGATGCGGCCGGAAGCAACGACCTTGCCGTCGATGACCAGAGCGGGCATCGACAGGACGCCATATGCCATGATCGTTGCCATGTCCGTGACATCAATAATGTCGGCGTTCCTGCCCAGACCGGCGACAGCCTTGCGTGCATTGTCTTCCAGCGCATGACAGCGGGCGCAGCCGCTTCCCAGAATCTCGATACGCATTGTTCCTCCTCTATTGTGCAACCAGCTCTTCAAGAGCATGGATGAGTTCCTGAATACGACGCTCGACCCGCGCATAGTGCACAAACTGGCCTTCTTTTGATGCTGTGACCAGGCCGGCTTCCCGCAGGACTTTCAGATGATGCGAGACCAGGTTCTGCGAAATGTCCAGTGAGCGTTCTATTTCACAGACACAGCGGTCGCCGCTCCGCAGGAGGCGCAGGATCCGGATGCGCTGCGGTTCCATGAGGACGGCGACAAGCCTGGCTTTTTCCTCACAGGCAGGGCACCAGTCTTCCGCTGTTGTTTTTGTTGTGCATGTTGCCTCTTGTCCGTTCATATAACAACTCCAGTTGATTCAATTTCAATTGATATAATAGACGCTCAAGTGAATGTGTCAAGGGAGGGCCCGGAAGTTTTTTGTTGTCTCCTCGTGGGGCATGCTTCAAGGAATCGCAGCGGCGTGAGCGTCGTTCAGCGGCAGCGATTTCCGGGGCGGCTGTTCTGTGCTGGTCCTCTGTTCCATTCTCGATTCTGCTTGACAGCAGGGGGAAGAACGGATACTATATCGGTTATGAACGATTCAATTTGTGCAGTAGATGTGGCAAGCGCCCTGGGAGATGCGACACGGGCACGGATCTGCGCTCTTCTCGCGACCCGCGACCTGTGCGTCTGTGAGCTGACAGGAGCGTTGCATCTGTCGCAGGCGACCATTTCCGGTCATCTGCGTATCCTGGGTTCCGCTCATCTTGTGACGTCCTGCCAGCGCAGCTACTGGACACACTATGCGCTGCGTCATGATCTGCCGCCTGTCCTTGCGGCATTTGTGGCGGCAGTCATCGCCGATGTTCAGCGCCGTTATCCTGCCGATGCTGAAGCATTAGCGACTCTGCCCCCTGATGTCTGCAGCAGCAGCCGGCTCCGTCGTTCGTCCCGCCTGTAAGGAGGTTTCTATGGAACAGTCACGAAAACTGGGGACATTTCAGAAATATCTCAGTATCTGGGTCGCACTCTGCATGGTCGCCGGCGTTGTGCTGGGACGCCTGTTCCCGGGCGTCATCCAGGTACTCAACCGCATGACCGTGTACAACATCTCGCTGCCGACGGCCGTGCTTATCTGGCTCATGATCTACCCGATGATGCTGCAGATCGATTTCGGCAGTATCAAACGCGTCAGCAGAAACCCGAAGGGCCTGCTGATCACCCTGATTGTCAACTGGGCTGTCAAGCCTTTCACGATGTTCGCTCTGGCGCTGCTCTTCTTCAAGGTCCTTTATCGCGGTATCCTGACGCCGGAGCAGGTCCAGCAGTACATCGCCGGCGCCGTCCTGCTGGGTGCGGCGCCCTGCACGGCCATGGTCTTTGTCTGGAGCTATCTGGCCGGCGGCGATGCCGCGCACACGCTGGTGCAGGTGGCTGTGAATGACCTGGTCATTCTGGTGCTGTTTGTGCCGATCGTCGCTCTTCTCCTTGGTGTCAGTAATATCCGCGTCCCCTACCCGACCCTGTTCCTCTCGGTCATCCTGTTCGTCGTGATCCCCCTCGTCGGCGGTGCGCTGACCAGGCGCGGGCTCATCCATCAGCACGGACAGGAGTGGTACGATCACACGTTCCTGCCGAAGTGGCAGCCGGTGACGACGATCGCGCTCCTTGCGACCCTGGTCATGATCTTCTCCTTCCAGGGCGAGACGATCGCGACGAACTGGGTCAATATCCTGCTGATCGCTGTGCCGCTGATCCTGCAGACGTATCTCATCTTCTGGATCGGCTACGGGATGTGCAAAGCGGCCAGAGTTCCCTACCGCATTGCCGCTCCGGCCGGTATGATCGGTGCCAGCAACTTCTTTGAACTGGCCGTCGCCGTCGCCATCTCCCTGTGGGGGATGAATTCCGGCGCTGCGCTTGCCACGACCGTCGGCGTACTGACCGAGGTGCCGGTCATGCTGACCCTCGTCGCGATCGCGAAGAGGACAAAGCACTGGTTTCCCGACTGCCGCACCAGCGACGAATGCCGCCAGGGCATGCCGGATCCTGCCGCAGCGGTAAAACCTGGTGCCGGGAGGCTGACATGAAGCTTGAGCTGTATGAACCAGCCATGTGCTGCACGACCGGTCTGTGCGGCCCTTCCGTCGATGAGCGCCTTGTCCGTCTCAATGAAGACCTGAAGCGCCTTCAGGCGGAGAAGCCCGGCCTTGTCGTCGGACGGTATCCCCTTAACCAGCGGCCGTTCAAGTTCCGCGACAATGCCGACGTTTACAAACTCGTGACCAGCCATGGCAAGAAGATACTGCCCATCACCGTCGTAGGCGGCGTGGTCGTCAGGACCGGAAGCTACCCCTCTTATGAGGAGATGAAGGCTGCGCTGGACAAAGGCCCGCATGAACCCTGAGTATGTTTTCTTCTCCGGCAAGGGCGGCGTCGGCAAGACGTCCATGGCGTGCATCGCTGCGGTCCATTATGCAGACAACGGCAGGAAGACGCTCATCGTCACGACCGACCCGGCGTCGAATCTGGCGGATGTGTTCGAACAGCCCGTCGGCCCTCATGTCGTACCTGTCGCAGGCGTCCCGCATCTGTGGGCCGTGGAGATCGATCCGGACGAGGCTGCCCGTGCGTACCGGGAGCGATCCCTGGCTCCCCTGCGCGGGCTCTTCGATAACGAGATGCTCACGGTAGTGGAAGAACAGCTGAGCGGTCCCTGTACGGAGGAAATGGCTGCGTTCGACAGATTCACCGACTTCATGGAGGACGACAGCTGGGACGTCGTCGTGTTCGACACTGCGCCGACGGGACACACGCTGCGCCTTCTGGCACTGCCCGTCGAATGGAGCAGGCACATCCGGGACAGTGCGGCAGGCAGCGGTCAGACCTGCATGGGGCCGGTGGCCCTGATCCAGGACAGCAGGCAGAAGTATGACGACGCCGTTGCCCGGCTGCGGGACGCCGGCCGGACGCAGTTTGTTTTCGTGATGCAGCCGGAGCAGACGTCGCTCGAGGAGACCTCGCGTTCGATCACGGAGCTGGCGGCTCTGGGGATAAAGACTTCACAGATCATCGTCAACGGGTTGATCCCGGCCGCCGAGACAGCGAATCCTTTTTTCCGGAAGCGGCGCGCCATGCAGGAGGATTGTTTGGCGCAGGCTGAGCGATCGTATGCAGGTATCCCGATCCGGACGATGGAGCTGTTCGACAGTGAGATCAGGGGCGTGACAATGTTCCGCGCCGTGGTTCCGCTGCTGTTTCGGGAAGGGGCGGACCATGTCTGATATCGAAAAGTTGCTGCGTCCAAGCGGAAAGGGAACGAGACAGGTGTTCTTTGCCGGCAAGGGCGGCGTAGGCAAGACGACGGTCGCCTGCATGACTGCTGTTCATGCAGTGCGGCAGGGATACCGGACCCTGCTCATTACGACGGATCCTGCGGCCCATACCGGCAATGTCCTCGGCAGGATCGTGACCGATCAGGTGCAGCCGGTCGAGGGCGTGGCGGGGCTGTTTGCAGCCAGGATCGATCAGCGGCGGGCGACGGAAGATTATAAGAAGAAGATCCTGGACGATGCCCGCGCCAGGTTCGACAGTGACACCATTCAGACGATGGCGGAGGAACTGGCATCGCCCTGCACCGAGGAGATGGCGGCATTTCAGCGTTTCGTCGACCTGTCGAATATCTCCGGATTCGATGTGATCGTCTTCGATACGGCACCGACAGGACATACACTGAGACTTCTGGAACTGCCCGTGGAGTGGGGCGACCAGATCCGGCTCAAGGCCGGGACCGCCGAAGGGCTGTCGGAGGGGGACCTCCGGCAGGAAGCCCGGTTCGACAGGGTCATCAGCACGATGAGGGATCCTGCGTTGACGACGTTCAGTTTTGTCATGTACCCGGAGAACACACCCATCCTTGAGGCCTTCCGTGTCTCACAGGAACTGGCGGCGATCGGGGTGACGACGCAGCTTGTCGTGGCGAACCTGCTGATCGCCGGGGAACAGGCGACGACGCCGTTCTTCCGGAAGCGTCGCGCAATGCAGCTTGCATACATGGACGACATGCGGCGGCGTTTTGCAGGAGCTGCGGTGCTGCCGGTGCCGATGATGGATGGCGATATCCGCGGCATCGGGGAGCTCGACCGGCTGGGCGGGATCGTTTTCGGAGAAACTGTATAACAGGGGAGCACGCCGGTACTTTTCACCGCGTCGTTTCCGCTGTGCCTGTCTGTTCAGAACAGACCCTGCTCTCCTCCGGCCCATCCGTCGTCGAATGCGCTGATATAGGTGAAGACTTCTCTGGGCTCGCAGAGGACGCCGCGGGCGCGGCACTCGTCATGGAAGATCTGCATCAGGGCGTTGTTCCGGGGACTGTTGCATTCATACCTGTTGCCGAAGGTACGGGCGTAT
>CAZEWU010000106.1:0-5261 GCA_964516155.1 uncultured Caldisericota bacterium | reverse complement strand
TATCCATTCCGTGCATTGCAGCTTCTGGAGGGGACCGGCATACGTCGCGGCATCGCCATCAATCCTGTGACATCCGCCGAGGCGGTCATTCCTTTTCTGGGCAGGGTCGATACGGTGTTGTTCATGTCGGTTGAGCCGGGGTTTGGCGGGCAGAAATTCCTTCCGGGAACACTTGACAAGATACGGACCCTGCGACGTGCCGCTGACAGTGCCGGTGCCGATCTCCGCATCTCGGTGGATGGGGGCGTCGGAGAAGCCAACGCGGCGTTACTGCGGCAGGCGGGAGCTGATGAGCTTATCGTCGGAACGGGCTTTTTCAAGGCATCTGATCCGACGGGGTTTATCCGGTTTCTCAAGGGACTGTGAGATCCTTTCATGCCGGAACAACGGACGTATGTATTTGCAGGCGGTGATCCTGGATCGATCGCGTATCTTAAAACGTTTGAGTACGCGGGGTCGTTTCTTGTAGCAGTGGATCGCGGGCTCAACGTCATGAATCTGCTGGGCCTTGTGCCGGACCTGTTTGTCGGTGATGGTGATTCAGCGGCGCCGGAGCTGCTTACGGCACTCGATCATCGTCGGACTCATGTCGTCCTGCTGCCGGAGCATAAGGACGTTTCAGACCTCGAAGCTGCCTTCGATCTGCTGATAGCCCTTGGACAGCGGGGAGATATGGTCCTCCTTGCCGGACTGGGCGGGCGGATGGACCATCTCATGTTTAATCTTCTGCTGGCAGCCCGGCATGTCATCAATTTTCACAGCATCGTTTTTGAAGACAGCGGGTATACGGCACGGCCGCTTGCCGATGCCCAGGTGTTGCAGCTTCCACCGGGGACAACGGTCTCCTTTGTGCCGGTGACCCGCGAGATCGAACTGACGCTTGTAGGGTTTGAATATCCTCTGACCCATGATGTGATCCAGGAGGGGTCGACGAGGACGCTGAGCAATGTGGTACGGGATCCGATCCAGCAGGTCATTGTCGACAAAGGCACGGCGATGATGATCGCCCGGAAGGTCCCTGGTGATATTTCGTGAATGAGGTGAACATGGAAAACGGACAGGTGGAACAGGAAGTCCAGCGGCAGATGGGTATCTTGCGCCGCGGCGTTGCCGAAATCGTGAGCGAGGAGGCTCTCGCTGCCAAGATACGCGCTTCATTGACGTCGGGAAAAGCTCTGAGAATAAAGCTCGGGGCGGACCCGAGTGCTCCTGATCTGCATCTCGGACACGCCGTGGTCCTGGACAAGCTGCGCCAGTTTCAGGATCTTGGTCATCAGGTCGTGTTCATCATCGGTGATTATACCGCCCGGATTGGCGACCCGTCTGGACGTTCCAAAACGCGTCCGCCCCTTACCGGAGAACAGATAGAGGCTAATGCGAAGACGTATTTTGACCAGGTCTACCGGATCCTGGATCCCGGCAGGACCGAGGTCCGTTATAATGGCGAATGGCTATCGAAGCTGAGTTTTGAGGAGATTATCCGGCTTGCTTCGCGGTTCACGGTGCAGCAGATCCTGGAACGCGACGATTTCACAAACAGATATCGTGCTCAGACCCCCATTTTCTTCCATGAGTTCTTCTACCCGCTCATGCAGTCCTACGATTCCGTTGCGGTGCATGGCGATATCGAACTTGGCGGAACGGATCAGAAATTCAATCTCCTGCTTGGCCGCGAGCTGCAGGGACAGGTCGGACAACCGGCGCAGATCGCATTCATGATGCCTATTCTGCCTGGTCTGGACGGCGTTCACAAGATGAGCAAGAGTCTGGGAAACTACATCGGCATCATGGAGAATGCCGTGGATATGTATGGCAAGTGCATGTCGATTCCGGACAGCCTGATGGTCCAGTACTACACGCTTCTTACGCATCTGCCCGAAGCGGATGTGGCGGCAATGGAGCGCGGGATCAACGAGGGGACTCTTCATCCGATGACCGCCAAGAAGCGGCTGGCATTTCTGGTCGTTGAACGATTCCATGGTACGGCGGAGGCAACCTCGGCGCAGACGAATTTTGAGAACGTTTTCAGCAGGAGGACCTCTACTGCCTCTGCCGACATCGCTTACGAAGATGTGGCTCTCCCGGCGGAGTTTGCCGGGCAGCACGATGCCGGCGTCATTGATCTGCTGTTTGCCGTGAAAGCGGTCCCGACGAAGTCGGAGGCGCGCAGGCTGATCCAGCAGGGTGGTGTTGAGGTCAACGGCCGGCGTATCGGCGACTTCAAGCTGCGTGTCGATCTCGACCACGCCCCTCTTCATATCCGTGTCGGGAAGAAGCGCTTTTTGTCGATCGTCCGGTAAGGAGCAAATTGCCCGGCAAGATGCATTACGTATACTGTAATGAGTTATTGTGCGGGAGGTAAAAGATGCTTTTGCATGAGTATCAGGCCAAGGAAGTCTTTAAGTCGTTCGATATCCCCACGACCAGAGGAAAAACAGCGACCACGCCGGAAGGAGCGGGCCTTATTGCCAGTGAACTGGGCAAACCCGTTGTGATCAAGGCCCAGGTCCATGCCGGAGGACGCGGGAAGGCCGGGGGTGTGCGCCTGGCCGCCACGCCGGCGGAAGCCGAGGAAGCGGCTATCGCCATCCTGGGTATGGACATCAGGGGATTCACCGTTCACAAGGTCCTGGTCACAGAGGCGGTCGATGTCGCTCATGAGTTCTACCTCAGTATGCTGCTCAACCGTGAACGTCAGGCCATCACCGTAGTGGCAAGCGTGGATGGAGGGATCGACATCGAGGAAACGGCCAGGGAGCATCCGGAAGCGATCTTCAAGCTGGACTGCAATGGTGTGCTTGGCATGCTGGACTATGAGGCAAAGCGCGTTGCGTATGCGCTGTCGTCAACCCCCGTGGTCGCCGGCAAGATCGCCGTCATTGTCAAAAAGATGTATGCCATGATGAAACGGGCAGACTGCTCGCTCATCGAGATCAACCCTCTTGCACTGACGCGCCAGGACGATGTCCTGGCACTGGATGCCAAAGTCATTCTGGATGACAATGGATTGGAACGGCACCCTCAGCTCAAGGAATTCCGGGATGTTTATGAGGAGAACCCGGAGGAACTCATGGCGCGCTGGAAAGGCCTGAGTTTCGTCAAGCTGGACGGGAATGTCGGTTGTATCGTTAACGGCGCAGGCCTTGCTATGGCGACGATGGATCTTATCAAGCACTACGGGGGGCGGCCTGCGAATTTTCTTGATGTCGGGGGCAGCTCGAACCCACGCAAGATGGTGGATGCTTTCAGCATTCTGTTCCGCAATCAGGACATTCATGCGATCCTGGTCAATATTTTCGGGGGCATCACCAGATGTGATGATATTGCGAATGGACTTGTGACCGCACTGACAAAGGTTCCGCTCAAGACACCCCTGGTTGTCCGGATGGCGGGAACCAATGCAGAGAAGGGGAAGCAGATTCTGGAGGCTCACGGCATCAGCGCATGGTCGGATATGGATGACGCTGTCCGCGCCGTTATCCAGGCGGCGGGCGGGGAGGCGACGGCATGAGCATCCTGCTTGACGGATCCAATCGTGTCGTTGTCCAGGGGATCACCGGCAGGGATGGTGCTTTTCACACACAACGCATGCTTGAATATGGGACCTCCATCGTGGCCGGTGTGACGCCGGGAAAAGGCGGTACGTCGCTGGTTGGCGTCCCGGTGTTCAACAGCGTTCAGAGTGCCGTTGATGCGACGGGGGCGGACACCTCCATCATTTACGTTCCAGCCGTGTTTGCGTCGGATGCCATCCTTGAGGCTGCCGATGCCGGCATCAGGCTCGTTGTCTGTATCACGGAAGGCGTTCCCGTTCTGGATATGGTCACAGTGACCAGCTATCTCCGGTTGAAGAGTGGAACAAGGCTGATCGGTCCCAACTGCCCCGGGATCATGTCGCCCGGCAAGGCGAAACTGGGGATCCTGCCGGCGGACATCTTTGCTCCCGGGCCGGTCGGCGTTGTCAGCAGGAGCGGAACGCTGACCTATGAGATCGTCAACAATCTTACGGCGGCGGGTATCGGACAGTCAACAGTGATCGGCATCGGCGGAGACCCTATCGTCGGTTCGGACTTCATCGATATCCTGACGTTGTTTGAACAGGACGCCGATACGCGGGCGATCATCATGATCGGCGAGATCGGCGGGGAGGACGAGGAGCAGGCTGCACGTTTCATCAAGCAGCATGTGACGAAACCTGTGATCGGTTTCATTGCCGGAAAGACGGCTCCCGAGGGGAAGCGCATGGGCCATGCGGGCGCCATCATTTCGGGTTCACACGGCACTGCTGCAGAGAAGGTTGCTGTGATGCAGGAACAGGGTATTCTGGTAGGGGAGACGCCGCGGGATGTGGCAGTCCTGGCAGGGCGTGTACTGAAGAGATAGCGCGTTCGACCGACGCGTCGGGGAGCGACAGATGAGGAGCACGAGATCTCTTTTCAGACGTAGTGGCCAGGCCGCCGTAAAGAGGCCGGCGCTGGATATGTCTGTGAAAACGTGTGAACGTTTGGGTGCCGGTCATGCTGCCGCGTAGCCCCGACGGGGAACGTTCCGGACGCGCCCGTGTCCCGCCGGGTCAGAAGGTCACGACCACGTTCTACACGCTGACTGCCGAGCCGGTCCCTCCGGTCGACACGGCCTCGCTTCGTATCCGGTTCTGGGGTGAAGTAGCTGCTCCTGTCGAGATAACGTGGAGCGAACTGACAGCACCGCCGATCGTGACTGTTTCAGCCGACTTTCATTGTGTTACCGGCTGGTCGTTGCTGGGGACGGCGTGGGGTGGGGCCTGCGTCGCCGATGTCCTGCGGAAAGCAGGGGTGAAGCTTCGAGACAGCGCCCGTTTTGCGATGGTTCATGCGGTGACCGGGTTTACGACCAATCTTCCTGTCGATGTCCTGCTCGCCGGAGATACGATGCTTGTCTGGGAGTGGAACGGGAAGCCGCTCTCTCCCGAACACGGAGGACCGCTGCGTCTGCTGGTGCCTTCCCTCTACGCGTGGAAATCGGCGAAATGGGTGTCCGGCATTGAGTTCATGCACGACGATCAGCCTGGTTTCTGGGAATCGCGGGGATATCATATGCATGGAGATCCGTGGGACGAGGAGCGTTACTCCTGACCATAACGGGTTTCTGTCTTGACAGGAAGCTGATTCCCTGTAAAATAGCTTTTCGGAACAAGAAATCATGTCGCGTGGGCCTCTAGCTCAGCTGGTTAGAGCGCGTCCCTGATAAGGACGAGGTCTCTGGTCCGAATCCAGAGAGGC
>CAZEWU010000105.1:0-5315 GCA_964516155.1 uncultured Caldisericota bacterium | reverse complement strand
GCCGCGTGTGGGAAGGTACCCCATCCGGACGTTCCTTATGCCGTTTGATGAGGAGCAGCTGAAACGTGCGATTCAGTCTGAGCTGGACAGGCATGGCCAGATTTACTTCGTCCATAATCGCATCCTGGACATCGACTCACGTTTCGCCCTGTTGACACGCCTTTTTCCAAAAGCCCGTATCGCCGTAGCACATGGTCAGCTTCGAAACGATGCTCTGGAGCAGATCATGCTGGATTTTTATGAAGGAAGGTATGATATCCTGCTTTCGACAACCATCATCGAAGCCGGTCTGGACTTTCCGAACGTCAATACGATCATCGTCGATGAGGCGGAACGCCTGGGACTTGCACAGCTTTATCAGCTGCGGGGCCGCGTCGGCAGGTCTCAGCGTCACGCCTACGCATATGTCTTCTATTCGCGAGGACTGGAACACAGTTCCATCGCTTACAAGCGTCTGGAGGCAATCGCTTCGGCCGTCGATTTCGGGGCAGGGCTTCAGGTCGCGCTCAAAGACCTTGAACTGCGCGGCGCGGGGGATGTCCTCGGAGTCAAGCAGAGCGGGCGATTCTCCGACGTCGGATATCACATGTTCCTTTCCATGGTCGAGGAGCAGATCATGCGGGAACGCGGTCAGTATACAGAGCCGGCTCCCAGGCCGTCGATCATCCTGGACGTTTCTGCGTTTATTCCTGAGACATATGTCGCTGATGCCGGGGAACGCCTGTCGCTCTACAACGCTGTTGAGCGTGCTTCTATGCAGGAACTTGTGAACCTGGAAGAACAGACCGGCGATCGCTATGGAACGCCGCCGCCGGATATGAAGGCTGTCTTTACGCTGAAGCGTATCGAGCTGATGCTGGGTGCGCTGGGCGCAAGTTCAGTGCAGCAGTCGCAGCGCACATTCGTCATCGACTTTGTTGCTCAGGAGGCTGCTTCACGATTTCTCCGTGCGAACCTTGATCGGGTTCCCGCGGCTACGATCGTCCGGAGCTCTGTTGTCATTCCGATGAACGAAGGCCAGGAGCCGCTTTCATTCCTCTCATGGTTGCTTTCGATGCCGGAATCGGTACACTGATACTATGGATAGCTATAAGGTATATATTATTACTGAAGAGGAATTAGGTACTGCGACGTTTCTCCCGCCGGAAAAACGTTTTGCTCTTGCCCTTCCGGAGGGCATGGAAGCTGGCGGATATGCTGCTGCGTCGGCTGTCCGTCGGTACCCGGGGGCGGTGGAGGAACTTCTTGATCCACAGAAGGCGCTCGCCTTCCTGACGTGGTTGCGTTTTGCCGGCCGGCATTATGGCTGGGTTGTCTGTGCGGGAACGTCAGAGGTATTGAGCGTCCTCACGGGGTTGCTTGACCACTGGGATCCTTCTGTCGAGTTTTCTGTCTCATCGAAGACTCTTGCTCAACCTTCAATTGTTGAACAGGCCGTGCGAACAGGGTCCGTTCTGGTTCCGCTGGTTGGAACGCAATATACTGCCATTGAGGAATTCCGTCTGCTTATCGCTGAATTGCGGCAGAAGTGTCCCTGGGATCGGCAGCAGACGCATGTCTCTCTCCTGGAGACTCTGCTTGAGGAATCCTATGAAGTCGCTCTTGCTATTGAGAAGGGCAGCATGGAAAACCTGAAGGAAGAACTCGGAGATCTGCTGCTGCAGATATTCATGCAATCAGAGATCGCACGCGAGGAAAAGGTTTTTGATATCTGTGACGTGATTCATGGTATCGATGACAAACTGACGTTTCGTCACCCGCACGTTTTTGGGGAGACAAAAGCCGAGTCCAGTGAGCAGGTACTGGACAACTGGCAGAAACTGAAGGCCATGGAAGGCCGCAAGAAGCATTTTCTTGACAGTGCGAAACTGCTGTCAACCATGGAGAACGCTCTGCTCTCCCAGGAAATGGCGCGTGCTGACGGGTTCGACTTTGAATCTGTAGACCAGGCGTACGATAAATTGCTGGAGGAATCTCATGAGCTTGGCAGCGAGCTGACCTCGTGCCCAAAAAATGACGATGCTACGAGCATGGAGCTGGGGGACGTTCTGTTCTCAGCTCTTAACGTAGCCCGTCTGGCAGGGATCAACCCGGTCAAGGCGTTGCGTCGGTCCCTTACCAAGTTCCGCGATCGCTATCAGCTTGTCCGTGCATATGCAGCCGAAGATCGACTTGACATCTCGACCGCTTCGGCCGAGAAACTAGATGAACTATGGCAACGGGCAAAGAACGGATAACGCCGGAACAAAGGAAGGCTTATCCTCCACCAGAAAATCCTGAACGTCCGGCGGTTACCAATACACGCAGCATTCTCTGGAAGGCACTGGGAGCGCTTGGTTTTGGTGTCCTGGGATTCTTTGCCCTTTCGCTGATCTTTCACCAGATGAATGTTGTCAAGGTCATACGCAACATACGGCCCGGATACATCCTTACCGCTTTGCTGCTGATCTTCCTTGAGATCGTCTTTCAGGCTCTGCGTCTTCAGGCAATCGTCAGATCGGTAGGTTTTCGTATCGGTTTCTGGACAGCCATGCGCAATATCCTGGTTGGCGAATTCTTCGCGCGTGTTACGCCTTTTGAAGCAGGCGGCGGGGAGCCGGCTCAGATCTACATGCTGTTCAAGGATGATTCCATCAATGTAGGAGACTCTACCATGATATTTGCCATCAAAGCGCTTCTTTCGGGAGCGTCCCAGATGGTGATGGTTTCGTTCGTTCCGGTATGGCTGGCATTCTCCGGGCGCAGCCTCGGCGTTGGCAACCGGTTTCACTATATCCTTTACATTGGTCTTGCAGCCTATGTTGCGAACTATGCGTTTCTCATTTTCTGTCTATTCAAGCTTCCCTGGATCAATAGCTACGTGGATCAGCTGGTCGCCAAGCCTGCAGAATCGCTGAGCAAGCGTGGAAAATTCTGGCAGCGTCTGGCGCAGCGCTATGTCCAGAAATTCGTCAAGGACATGCTGCGGGCAAGAGAGACAGCTGTTCATGCGAACAAGCCGCTGCTCATCCAGGGGCTGGCGTATAGTTTTGTTTCCTGGGCACTGCTTGTCCTGACACCGATCATTCTGCTTTATGGCATGGGTATTACGTCTTCCATAACGCAGATCATCGTTGCAACAATCATTTACTATATTGCAGTCTCGTATTTTCCCACTCCCGGGGCATCGGTTGGTGCGGAGCTCGGCGCTGCGGCTCTTTTTGCAGCATTCGTTCCGAACGGGACGTTGGGCGTGTTTATCCTTGTCTGGCGTTTTTTTGATCACTACATTAAAATGGGTGCCGGTGGCCTTACAGCTTTTGGAGAGTTTATCTCCGGCCCTGCACGCCGGCGCAGAATGGAGCGGGCATCTCAAGAAAGTACAAAAAAAAAGGAAGGTAAGCAAAAACCATGAAGAGAGCTATTGTTATTGTTCTGGACAGCGTCGGTATCGGTGCAGCAAAAGATGCGTTCCTTTATGGAGACAGCGGTTCAGATACACTGCGTCATATTTATAAGAGCGTTCCGGGTTTCCATCTTCCGCATCTGGAAGAACTTGGCCTTGATTACCTGCTGAATCGGTCCTTTGGGAGTCCGATTGGTTCTTTTGGCATCATGGAAGAGAAAGCCAAGGGCAAGGACTCGGTCTCCGGACACTGGGAAATGATGGGTCTCACCCTGACGAAGCCGTTTCCTACGTATCCCAATGGATTTCCACCCGATGTCATCAAGGCATTCGAGGACCGATTCCATACGAAAGCTCTTGGAAACAGGCCTGAATCCGGGACGAAGATTATTGCTGAGCTTGGAGAGGAGCACATGCGTACGGGCTATCCGATCGTCTATACGTCGGCGGATTCCGTTTTTCAGATCGCCGCTCACAATGATATTATCCCGCTCGAGAAGCTCTACGAGATGTGCGAGATCTGCCGGACGGAGATCCTTCAGGGCAAGCACCTCGTAGGAAGAGTTATCGCCCGTCCCTTTATCGGGACGCCGGGCAATTTCGTCCGCACACCGGATCGCCACGATTATGCTGCAAAACCCCAAAAGGGCACAGTGCTGACGGAAACAAGCAAGGCAGGGCTGGACGTCATTGGCGTCGGCAAGACGTTCGATCTCTTTGCGGGCGTCGGGTTCACTCAGCATTTTCATACGGAAGGGAATGAAGAGGGCATTCAGAAGACGATTGAACTGATCAAGGCGAATAACTGGGAGGGGCTCCTCTTTACGAACCTCGTTGACTTCGACATGCTTTTTGGCCATCGCCGCAACGTCGCCGGGTATGCTGTCGCCCTGGAACGTTTTGATGAGGCGCTTCCTGAGATCATACGCTCGATGAAACATGATGATATACTGATGATTACGGCGGACCATGGATGCGATCCGACCTTCATGGCGCATACCGATCATACCCGTGAATATGTACCGCTTCTGGTATACTCGCCGGCGCGGCATGGTGGCACGTATCTCGGCGTTCGTGAAACGTTCGCGGATCTTGGCGCAACGGTCTCCGAGTACCTTGGGCTGCCGATCATCGCTGGGTCCAGCTTCCTGCAGGATATCCCCTGATGAGTTATTGAAAAGGAAGGTTAAGCCCTACGGGTTGTTATAAGGCCGTGAGCAGTGAAATTCGCAAGGCTGATCAGGATGTGCCGGCAGCGTTTTTGCAGGATCTCATTCATCTGGAGCTGAAGCGCGGTTGCCAGAACGATGCAGCGGTCGGCGGTTTTTCACGGCTTGTTCTTTCTTCTCTGGCCGACGCCGGAAGCCGGATGCACAAAGCCGGAAAGAATGTTGTCGCCGGACAGATACAGTCTCTTTTTGCAGATTACGAATTCTGTTCCCCGGCTGACCGTCGTGACCGGTGTTCAGCGGCGCTGAAACTTCTGGACGCCCCGGATGGAGCGAAGGCAGCTTCTGCCGGGGAAAGCCGGTCCATTCCGGACAAACCCCGGGCGAGTGGCAACGCCGTCGCTGCAGATCAACCAGATTCTCTCTTCCAGGCGATAGAACGGCCTGTTACTTCTCTGTGGGGGGTTGGACCGCGTCTCCAGCAGACCTTTGCACGCCTGGGTATCGTCTCGGTTGCAGACTTACTTCAGTATGCTCCCAAAAGGTATCTCGATCTGCGGCAGCTGACACCGCTTACGCGTGATGCTCTGGGGCGTCCTGTTTTTCTGCGTGCGCGTCTGCGCACCGTCGTTGAGATTCATCGAAAAGCGCTGCTGACGAAAGCAGTTGCGCAGGACATTGATGGACGTATGATACGCGTTCTCTGGTTCAACAACCGGTTCATCAGACCGCTATCCGGTTTAGTATCCTTTTCTTCCGAG
>CAZEWU010000104.1:3209-5332 GCA_964516155.1 uncultured Caldisericota bacterium | reverse complement strand
GGCTTTTGTCAGCAAATGCGGATCGGATGGACGGAACTTCAGTTCCTGCAGCAGGTCCTGAACATGGATAATCTGCTCATGATCCGGTTTGGCCTGTGAGATCATCTGGCGAACCTCCTCCCAGATCGGTGACCTGGCAAGCTTCTGTTCAGCAAATGCTGCAAAAAACGATTCCGTGTAAGCAGCGGGCTGCATTGGCGCCTTGCAGATGCCGTCGCTGGAAACAACGTCAATCCCACATGCATCAAAATACTCCTGGAGTGTCAGTTGCCTGCTGAACGAAACAACATCATTCTTCGTCTCCGGGTACATGAGACGATATCCATTGTGCCCAATAGGAACGTAATACATCTCTGAGAAACGCTTTGGAGCACTATACCAGTTGTACACACCGATGGCCATCATTTTCGTTCCACCGGTAAGGTTCACGATATAACGGTCGGCAGGCCGCTGATGCTGGAGCAGCTTCATGATGTCATCGACAGAATCTTCCGGGACAGTCAACTTCTCGCACGCACCGGGATCAAGATGAGAGGCCTTGAGAATGCAGTCCGTCTTCCCGTTTTTCTCCATGCCCACCGTCGTGATAAACAGGTATTGATCAATATGCTGCACATGCTGCATTTCCAGGATAAACAGAACGTTTGGTATCGTCTGCTCGCTTACGACAGATACAAGACTTGTCATTTTATTCTCTCCTTCCCGCCTATCATAGTGCGCCTGTGCGGACAAACTGCTTTATTTATAGTACTTACAAGATAGAATTATACTGTTTTTTAGTAACAGAGGAGGATGGTATGCATGACAAGGAAAATTTCCATGCTCTGCAGAAATGGGTTAGGGCAGGAAAGATAGGAGCCGCTATCGCTGCACTTTTTGGACTCCTTCTTACTTATAGTGGCTGGCCTGCAATTCTGCGGCGGCTCGTGGGGATTGCATTCTGGATAGTTGTGATAGTGACTGTCCTCCTGCTAGCACTGGTATTTTTGACATTTCACCACTCTCCGGGGAGAAACAGTATCGCTTTCCGTCCCATTGTCAAAAGTCTTTTCAGAGGAGACAATTCAAGTCCAGCCGTTGGATTCATCTCTTTCCTGGCACTGCTTTACGGGACCAACCTGATGAGCGCGCTGATTTCCGGGGGAGCTTCATGGCAGAGAATCGTCATAGGTGTTTGTTTCATGGCCAACGTGGTTTTCATGGCAATGTTCGCTATTCTGTACGAGGCTAATCGCAACGCATCTTCCCGCAATCTCAAAGACGCCATCGAACTTGTTTATGCCATCAGTTGCCCGAATTTCTCGAAAGACAGCTTCAGCTCCGCTTCTGTCGCCGATATTCTGAGCAATGACTTTTATTCAGAGCCCCCTGTCCCCGCTGCTTCTACCCCGAACAACGGTTCCTCGGCAGACAAGAAACACTTAGTAAACATTAACCCCCTGTTCATGTCCATTCAGTATCATCTGCCGGCGTTGCGGCAGGTCGACATCCTGATCTCCTGCGAAGTGGAAGAAGATCTGCAACAAAAATACGGCAGCATCGATAAATTCAAAAAGCTACTCCAAAAGAAAATCCAGGAAATACCCAGAGAAAGCGGGGCCACCGGCGACATAAACGTGCAGATGTGCAGTTGCAAGACGGGTAACGATGTCCGCAGTTTCCACGATTCTGCAGAACGTCAGCTGAAAAAGTTCTCCATCGTTCATAAGTCCAGGGAAGTTCCATCAAAAATCAGCGTCGCGCTTACCAGTGGTAGTACCACAATGACAACTGCTCTGCTGTTGCTCGCAATCAAATATGATCTGCTGGCAGAGTACATGCCCCAAGGGAACACAGCCGGTAAAGTTGAACCACAACTGATCCCAACTGAGATGGCTTCAGAGATCGTTGATCCGCTGAACAGGAGGCTCAGCGGAAGTCCGTCATAGCCAACGCACCCGCAGAACTGGTCCGGCCCCGGTATTATCCGACAGATCCGCGGGCGGTAATCATCCCGGTTGATATCTCTTTCAACTGTTGAAGCTCTCTACAAGAAGCGCCACCTGTGGTATAGTAGATAAATAGCTGCCGTATTCTTCCTATATCCTCCGGGAGGTTTTGTTGTACTGGAACATCAATATGCT
>CAZEWU010000104.1:0-3199 GCA_964516155.1 uncultured Caldisericota bacterium | reverse complement strand
CTTGTGGCAATGCTGGTCTGTGCCGTCCTTACATGGATGGCGTGGCGACGCCGGCCGGCATCGGGCGCCACGACCTTCGCACTGCTCATGGTATTCGACGGTGTCTGGCTGCTGGGATATACGCTGGAGCTGGCGACGATCAGTCTTCCGGTCAAACTCTTCTGGAACGGCGTCAAGTATATCGGCGTTGTTGCGCTGGCACCGCTGTGGCTGGTCTTTGCCCTGCAGTATACCGGCATCCTCCGGCGGCCGACCCGCGGAAAACTGGCCGCCCTTCTGGCTATCCCGGCGCTTACGCTGGCACTGGTCTGGACCAACCGGTGGCACCACCTGATCCACCCATGGATCACCCTCTCCTGGATGAACGGGCTGCTGATCCTGCAGACATCGCTGGGACCGGCATGGTGGGTACACATGGTTTATTCCTACGGTCTGATGCTGATAGGTACGATCCTTCTCATCTCGGCCCTGCTGCGCGAGCCCTCCGGATACCACCTGCAGACCATCGTTCTCCTTGTCGGATCGGTAGGTTCCTGGATCGGGAACATGCTGGACATCCTCCAGATCCGCCCTCTGCCTGCACTCAATTTCACCCCCTTTGTGCTGACGTTCGTGACGGGGCCGTGCATGATCTGGTGCCTGGGACGGCTGCACCTGCTGAACGTCATGCCCATTGCGCGCGATGCCGTCCTGGAGGGAATGCAGGATGGCATCATCATTCTGGACTCCCAGGGCCGCGTCGTCGATCTGAACCCTGCCGCGCAGGCGATCACCGGAGTCGGGAACATGAGAGCTCGCGAAATGGCGCCGGAGAAAGCCTTTACAGCATGGCCGGAACTCGCGGCATTCTGTCGCAGTGAAGACGACAGTCAGCATGACCTGACGATACAGAACGGCAACGTCATCCAGACGCTGGAGGTGCGGCGGTCCTCCATCAGAGACAGCTGGAACCAGGTACGGGGAACTTTTCTTATTCTGCGCAACGTCACAGAACGCGTACGGGCGCAGGAGATGCTGCAGAAAGCGCACGACGACCTTGAACGCCGCGTCGCGGAACGTACCGCCGAACTGCAGACTGCCAACGAATCGCTGGAGGAAGCCATGGCTGAACACGAACGGACCCAGGCGGCTCTGCAGCGCATGGACAAACTGGAGGCTCTTGGAACGCTGGCGGGTGGGATCGCCCATGACTTCAATAATATGCTGGCAGGCATCGTGGGCAGTATCACCATGGCCCGCATGGAAGCAAATATTCCTGAACCGGTGGACACCGCTCTAGCGCAGGCTGAACACGCCGCCCTGGAAGCACGCGGACTGACACATCAGTTACTGGCATTCTCACGGGGCAGCGAACCCATCAAGACCATAACGGACATGAAGTCTCTGATTCTCAATGCAGTCAACTTCGCGTTGCGGGGAAGTAACGTACGAGCACAATTCGAGCTTGCTCCAGATCTTCTGCCCGCTCTGATCGACCAGGGGCAGATCGACCAGGTCATCAACAACCTTGTCATCAACGCCAAGGAGGCTATGCCGGATGGCGGCGTGGTAACGGTCTCTGCGGTCAACGCGGATGCAGAAACAGCCCCCTACCCTCTGCCGCATGGGCGTTACATCAAGATCAGCATCCATGACCAGGGACCGGGCATTCCGGTGCAGTTGCAGCAGAAGATCTTTGATCCCTATTTCAGTACCAAAAGCAGAGGAAGCGGACTGGGTCTCACAAGCAGCTCCGCCATCATTAACCGGCATGGAGGACACCTCTGGGTCGTCTCGACCCCCGGGCAGGGAGCTGTCTTCTCATTTGTTCTGCCGGCGGCGCCCCGGACGGCCGCCCGGCACCATGACCCGGACGAGACGATCCCCATGGGAACCGGTGCGATCCTGCTCCTCGAGGATGAGGCCACAGTCAGTACTGTGATTCAGTCCATGCTGAAGCGCATCGGATATCTGGTCACGGCGACGCACGATGGAACAGAAGCCGTCCAGATCTGGCAGGAGGCACAGGCGGCAGGGAAGCCGTTTGATCTGGGCATCCTCGATCTGACGATCCCCGGCGGCATGGGCGGCGCCGAAACGGCCCGGCAGTTGCGTACGATCGATCCGCATGCGCTGCTGGTAGCTTCCAGCGGTTACTCGACCGAAGCGGTCATGGCGCGATACACAGAGTATGGATTTGACAGCATCCTGGCAAAACCCTACACGATCTCGGATCTTGCACTGACGCTGAACCGTCTGCTCACCGCCAGGCGCTCCACAGTTGTTCCACCAAAATAGTGCTATAACAACAGGTGTTGCAGGAAGATACCGGCGGTGGAGAACAATATGACGGATGAAGAACGGGAGCAGTGGAACGTTGTCGCGCAGGGACTTGAGGAGACCGGTGACTACCGCGCCGTCCGCAAATTTTACCCTGTCGACCGTTATACCGAACCGGACGGCGAACCGGTACAGCTGGGTATGGTCCTGGACACTGAGACAACCGGCATCGATCCTCAGACAAGCGATGTCATCGAGCTCGGGATGATCCTCTTTGAGTACGCACCGGCGACGGGCCGCATCTATCGTATCGTAGACACATTTGACGAGCTTCGGGATCCGGGATATCCCATCCCGCCCGAGTGCACCGACCTCACCCACATCACTGACGCCATGGTCCGCGGCCGTCACATCGATCCCGAGGCCGTGACGCGCTTCGCTGCACGCACGGGTCTTGTCATTGCGCACAACGCCGCCTTCGACCGTCCTTTTGTCGAAAAGCAGTGGAACATCTTCGCCGACAAGCCGTGGGGCTGTTCCATGAGCCAGATCCCATGGCATGACGAGGGCGTCGGCAGCCGGAAACAGGAGATCATCGCTCTCTGTCTCGGCTTTTTCTACGAAGCGCACCGGGCCGAGAACGACTGCCGGGCGCTGCTCAACATCCTGGCAAGCCCGCTGCCGGTCTCCGGCAAGCCGGCTCTGGCTTCCCTGCTGGACCATGCCATGACCGACGATGTGCATATCTGGGCGATCGGCGCACCCTTTGAGACCAAAGATGTTCTCAAGGCACGCGGTTACCGGTTCAACAACGGAACAGACGGCAGACCCAAAGCGTGGCATATCACAGTCACAGCAGACCAGGAGAGTACAGAACTTGCGTTCCTGGACGGGGTGTATGGCGGAAATGCCCGCAGCAGGGTCATGATCGAAACGACCT
>CAZEWU010000103.1:0-5338 GCA_964516155.1 uncultured Caldisericota bacterium | reverse complement strand
CGGATCGCCCAGTGTTTACGATCGTCTGCTGGCAACACGGCTTGGCATCGCGGCAGTCGATGCCGTCCATGATGGAAAATCAGGTATCGTGATCGGTGAAATCGGCCAGCACATTGTCCAGACGACGTTCAAAGAGGCAATAGAACAACCGCACATTGTTCCCAACGTGATCATCGAACAGGCGCAGCTCTTCTACTAGACGTTTTTGTGATCGTATAATAAACGCCCCGGCTATGGTCTTGCCGGGGCGTTTGATTTTTTCCCGGAGGAACTACTTCTTCCAGTCGCGTGGATACAGGAAGTCCACGCCGACGGTCCGCTGTGATAGTTTGGCAATAGGCGGAGCGACACGCTTAAACTGGGAAGCAAGGATCTTGTGTTCGACACGGCGCACGATCTCTTCGTTAAAGCCTGTGGCAACGGCATCGGCGACTGAACGGCGTTGATCAACAAGCAGATAGAGGATCTGGTCAAGCATCTCATAGGAGATGCCGATTTCTCCCTCGTCTGTCTGCCCGGTCCAGAGGTCGGCAGAAGGCGGCTTTGCAATGATTTGCTCCGGCAGGCCGATATGGCGGGCAAGCGAGCGCACCTGTGTCTTGTAAAGATCTCCGATAGGCATCAGAGCGCAGGCCATGTCGCCGTACCATGTGGAGTATCCTACCAGCAGTTCGCTCTTATTGCTCGTTCCGATGACCAGGGCGTTCTCTTTCTTGGACTGGTCGAAGATAACGACCATGCGCATCCTTGCCAGAACGTTACCCATGCGGACGCGATCGATACCAGGCTGAGTGGTGAAATAGGACTCCGCCATGACGCTGATATCAAGTTCCTGCCAGGGGATTCCACAGAAGTCAAACATGATCCTGGCATCGCGTTCGCTTTCATCAGAACTGGTTCTGTAAGGAAGGAAGATGGGGTGGACATGCTGTGCACCGAGAGCATCGACGGCCAGCTTGAAGACAAGTGCCGAGTCCAGTCCTCCGGAAACGGCGACGCATGCCTCGGTGAAGCCGCTGGTGTGCAGTTCCTCCCGTACGAAGCTCTGAAGATAAAAATAGATGTGGCCGTTGTTGAGGTCCAGCATGGAAGCGCTCATCTGTTTCCTCCTTTTTCCAGTGCACGGCGCACGATATCAAGATCTTCCTCGCGGTGGATCGGAAGCTGACAGCGTTTGTCTGCAATGTGTTCTGTGTCGACGACACCAGTCACGAGGTCTTCTGTGAAGAGGGGGGCCGACGCAATGATCCCGAGCGCGGGGTCGCTGAGAGCGGAACCGCCGTAGAACCCAAGGCCGTCGTCAAACCCGACACGATTGGTGTACGCCACAAACATGCCCAGGAATGTGCTGGCGGAACCAAGCGCGAGATCTACGGTCTGCTCGATGGCAAGTCTGTCTCCCTGAAAGCCACGTGCAGGCATAGCACTGGGTACAAGGAGGATCTGGGTCCCAAGAGAAGCCATCGCAGAAATCTCAAGAGGGTGAAACAGGTCGCGGCAGATGGCCATACCTATCCTGCCGAAGCGTGTATCAAAAACCGACAGTTCCTTTCCCCGCCCCATGAACCTGAGTTCCTCAAACATGCCATGCGTAGGCAGGTACATCTTGCGATGGACGTGGACAACCTCTCCGCCATCCAGGAACATAGCGCTGTTGTAAGGGATGCCATCGGCACCTTCTTCGACGAATCCGGCACAGATCGCGATACGCCGTGAAAGGTCACGAAGTCTGGAAAAGTCGGGACTGTCCGGCCTCCGCATGAGATCGGTTGTCTGATCCCGGAGCGCGTATCCCGTCAGGGACAGTTCTGGGAAGACGACAAGATCGGCAGAACCGTCCAGTGCTTTTTCAATCTGTTCACTATGAAGCGCCATATTGCGCTGCAGATCTCCACAGACCGGATTGATCTGCGCCAATGCTACTCTGAAGGTCATGACACCTCCTTGATCTTTTGAACTCTGCGGGCGATCAGCGTGAGAACAGGAAGACCCAGCAGCAGGACGACGGTGGTTTCACCGAGAAGAATCGATAATGCCGTGGGAGCATAAATACCCCAGGAAATGTGTGCAACGATAAACCTCAGACCGCTCATCAGACTGTATTTCAGCGGTACAGCGCTGGCTCCGGGAAGTGTCAGTGTCGATACATACAGAGGGATGATGCCAGCGTTAAGGAGAATGGGCGGGAGCGCTGCAAGCCAGGGTTTACCTGTTTTCCGGAGAGCTCGTGTGAGAAGCGCGGCGGCAGCCGTGATCCCTGTTCCAATAACAATATCGATAAGGCCGAACGGTGAAAACAGGTTCGTGATAAGGCATCCGATAATGATGCCGGGAACTGCTTCATCAAGCGCAAAAGGCAACAGGACCAGCGCCTCTCCCAATCGAAACTGTATCGCTCCATAGGTGATGGCATTAAAAGGTGGCAGTACTGTCAAAACGACATACATCGCTGCGATAAGGGCTGCACGTGTGAGTTGCGATGTCGTACGCTGTCTGTTCATGCGTGGAATGAGTTTTCTCCCTGGTCGTTTTTTTCTTCCGGAATATCTTTCGTTGCATTGTTCTTTGTCTCGAGCTGCTGTTTCTGGTCGGTCAGGCGCTTCCGGAACCGGCGGCGCAGAGAAATATCATCGATGAGAAAAACAATGACAGCTAGGAAGAACCCTGTGAAAAAAGAAATATATGCAATCTCTTCAACAGATGCTTGAGTCGTGGTAAAGAAAGGAAGCCGTACCGATACCGGACTGGCCCTGAACTGTGCTGTGATGAGAGCAAAAATGACGAACACAATGACCAGGATGATCAGACTGCCAAGTATTCTCTTCAAAGGACACCTCCACCTTTTATGCAATTATATTACAGGCATTCTTGACATCAGCAACTTTCTGTGTAACATACCCTGAGGGGTATATAATGGATCAGAAGACAAATATACTGCATAGTTTGCGGCGTGTCGAAGGACAGCTGCGGGGTATCGAGAAGATGGTCGAAGACGGCCGTCCATGCAGCGACATCTTAGCACAGCTCGTTGCAGCGCATGCAGCTATCGGACGTGTCGGAACCGACGTGCTGCTTGGCGAAATGGGCTGTCACATTCAGGGAGACCATACCCCGGAGCAGGAGCTCGAGCAACTTGAGAAACTCTTTGTAACCTATACTGGCTTAAAGTAGTGTGTGCTGCCGACAGAACGTGAAGAATTCATCTCAATGGGAGGAACCTATGGAAGATAAAGAAATCATCGCAACAACCGCTAATTTTCAGACGGAGATTCTTGCTTCGTCCGTGCCCGTCCTGGTTGATTTTTATGCTGACTGGTGTAATCCTTGCCGTATGATGGCTCCGGTTGTCGCTGATATTGCGCAGGAGTATGAGAACAAGTTGAAAGTCGCCCGGCTCAATGTGGACGATAATCAGGAAATTGCTTCCCGCTACGGTGTCATGAGCATCCCCACCCTTGCCTTTTTTGTCGGGGGGAATCTTGTTGATCAGGTCGTAGGTGCTGTTCCGAAGCGCACGCTCACAACAAAAATCGATGCGCTTCTGCAAAAGAGCTAGAAAGAGAATCAGGGAATCTTTCACAATTTCGCCGGACAAGTGTTTGCAAGGTGCGCACCTGTCCGGCTTTTGCTTGTCAGCAGAACGTTTTTCAGCTACAATATTATAGAGTAGGTGAGGACAATGATTCTGACTGAACGGCAAAAACGCATATTGGTAACGATCGTTCGGAAGTACATGGATGATGGCGAACCTGTCAGCTCTGCATACGTAACAAAAGAGCTGGGGAGCGATCTTTCGTCTGCTACAATCCGCAATGAAATGCTTGAGTTGAGCAACCTTGGATACCTGCAGCAGCCGCATATATCCGCTGGACGGGTGCCGACGGTCCTGGCCTATCATTTCTATATCTCCATGTTTCTGGCTCAGGCGGGGCGTCATCGCATGTTTGCAGGACCATTAGACCTGCCTCTGCGGTATGAGAACCTTCCTCATCTGTTTGATGGGGTTGCCAGTGCCTTATCGACAAAGACGCGAAAGATCAGCTTTGTTATTTCTCCGTCGTCCAATACGGTAAAGTTGCGTCATATAAGTCTCGTTCTCTTCAGCAGCACGATGCTCATGCTGGTCTTTGTAACGGATAAGGAGAACGTCGAGGGATACAAACTGGCGGCTCCTCCCGAAACGACAGAGCGGGAACTTGCCGGCATCAACGCTATCTTGGCGCGGGAAGTACGTGGCAAGACCCTGGATGAAGCTATTCATATCCTGCATTTCGGGAACATCCTTCCACAGGATCTGGCGATTCGTTTTGGGACGGTCCTCGATGCTGTGGCGGAACTCATGGAAAATGAACTGCGCAAGGGTGACAGCCAGATCTTTGTGCGGGGCATTGAGCAGATGTTGAGCGACCTGCCTGACGATCAGGTGGGGGCTTTCTCCACTCTCAGTTCCTTTCTCAGTCGGGAAGAGATCGTGAAACCTTACCTCAATTCACTGAGCGACCGGGGGGAGATAAACCTTTTCATTGGGGACGAGAATCCGCGCGAAGAACTCAAGAACTTCAGCCTTGTCTCGGTCCGATACTCCCTGGAATCCAATCAGCACGGCGTGCTTGGCGTTGTTGGCCCTATCCGTATGAATTATATACGTGCCATTACGGTCCTTGAAGGTTTTGCGGGGTATCTCGGCCGGGTGACGAATCGCATCTGACAGATGCCCGCATTCGAGACAGGTCGTTTTCTTCACGCAGGAGAGCGTGTTGCCTTAGGTGGAACGCCGGTCGCACACCATATTGTGGATGTCCTTCGTGTCCGGCGGCAGGACGGCGTTGTCCTGTTTCATGCCGGCCAGCTGTATGATGCGGTTGTTGAAGACGCATCCCGTGAAGGACTGAGTGTTACTGTCATCAGTATGCGCAAGTCGCCTTTTCTTGCTCATCCGGTGACATTGCTTCAGGCCGTCATCCGCCCCGCTCTTCTCGATGAGACGATCCGTCTCCTTGCGCCGCTCGGCGTTTCCACTGTCGTGCTTTTTGCTGCCGAACGGAGCCAGCCGTGGAACATCACAAATCGCCTTGAACGTCTCCGCCAGATAGCTCTGGCCGGCGCAGAGCAATCTGAAACAGGGATCGTGCCCTCAGTTGAGCTGAAGAGATCTCTTGACGACGGATTATCGTCTGTTCACAACGGTGGCAACCTGATCCTCTGTTCTCCTTCTGCCGACCAGACCATCCTTCAGGCGGGACGGGCAGGACTTCTTGTGGGGGTGGAAAACGCCATTGCTATTGGCCCGGAAGGTGGTTTCACGGACGAGGAACGTGCCGCCGCTGAATCAAACGGC
>CAZEWU010000102.1:0-5399 GCA_964516155.1 uncultured Caldisericota bacterium | reverse complement strand
CCGGACGGGGCGCTGGCGCAGTTGCGCGCGGCTGCCGTCGGCGCTGCGCAGGATACCGCCCTTCGTCGTTCCGGCCAGAATGACCTTCGCGTCCGGAGAAACGTAAACGCCGGCGACGGCAACCACGGGGGAACAGAGCGACCACGACGCCCCGCCGTCGGCGCTGCGGAAAACACCGGCATCGGTCCCGATGTACAACAGGGAAGGAGCGGTCTGCGAGGCGACGACCGCCGAGAGAGACAGATTGGTGATGCCGTTGTTGCGCACTGTCCAGGAGACACCGTCCGCTGAAGCAAGGACACCCCGGGTCGTCGCCGCAAGGATCCCCGTGGAAGTATGCGTCAGACTATAAATATGATTATCATCAGGGAGCTGCAGGACGCATTTCCACACGCGCCCGTCCGCCGACCACCAGAACGTACCCGACTGCGACCCCGCAACGATGCCACGGCGTCCGCCGATCCCCGTCGCAACACAGGAACAGTCTGACGGCAACCCTGCGGCATGCGTCCAGGTCCGCCCGCCGTCCGTCGAAACAGCAACGCCAAGCTGTGTGATGCTCATGGCAAGATCCTGCGTATCCGCGGGGTTCATGTCGATGCCGGTCACCATGTCGATCCCACCAAGAGACGATGTCAGCAGGCTCCAGGTCGCACCGTCGTCGTGGGAGATCCATGCGCCGGCCCCCTGGGTCCCGGCGATCACCGTCTTCCCGTCCGGGGAAAGTTCCACAGAAGAAATGTTCTTTCCCGGCCCCCTGCCGGAAACCAGCCGCCACGACCTGCCTGCAACGTTCGAGATGTACAGCCCGGCGTCCCCCGTCCCCGCAAAGATCATCCCGGGCGCATGTTCCGTCCATCCAAGACAGGTAATGTTGCGGCTTCCCAGCCCCCGGCTGGAGTTTTTCCAGGTGTGGCCGTTGTCCCGTGAAAACAGGAACCCGGCCCCATAGACGGCCCTGCCGAAGATACCGGCGGTCGTCCCCTCTGCCGGGACGATCCCTGTAACGTAGGCGCCCGTCGAGACACCGCTCATCGAAGACCAGTGGCTGCCGGCATCCAGAGAAAAGTACACTTCATCCTGCGTCGTTCCTGCATAGAACGTTTCCGGACTGCGAGGATCGACAGCTGCAACTGTTACCGGTCCACCGTAAAGACCTTTATCGGAGCGCACCCAGTGTGTTCCCGCTGCGATCCGCCGGTCATTCGTAAAGAGCCGGCGCGCCAGGAACGCCTGACCGGCAGAAGCATACCAGACCACGGCCAGTACAAAAACAATGAGGATCCCTGCAAGAATACGCCCGATCCGTTTCATTTTTTCTCTCCTCCCGGAAAACCAACACAACCTTTATAAGTAAGAGCGTATTTCTGACTCTTTTGGTTACAGTCACTTTGTATGCGCTGAATCACAATTGCAGGTAGTTCGGTCTCCGTTATACTGGAAAAAAGTAACTGTACACGAGGTGAATTATGGACATGAAGATTGAACAACAGTTTCTGCACGAGACCCGTTATGCGGAGGATGCTGATCTGGAACCTTCAGATCAGGAGAAGAAGCTGCCGCAGCCTCCCCTTGAGCTGCCGCCCGACCCGGATCTCCCGATGATCGACCTTCCGGATCCCAAAACGCTGCAGATACCGTCCATCGACCTGCGCACGGCGATCGACCGGCGGCACAGTATCCGGCTGTATCGCAACGAGCCCATCAGCCTGGAGGAGCTGTCTTACCTTCTCTGGTGCACACAAGGCGTCAAGGCGGTCACCCCGCGTCCCTGCACGCTCAGGACCGTTCCATCAGGAGGCGCCCGCCACGCGTTTGAGACCTACCTCATGGTCCGGGCCGTCACCGGGCTCGAACCCGGTATCTACCGGTTCCTCGCTATCGAGCACAAGCTGCAGTTGGTCAAACCGGGAACGCAGACGCTGGAGGATGTGACGCATCTCTGCGCTGACCAGAAGATGGTCCACCTGAGCGCCGTCACCTTCATCTGGACCGCCGTTCCCTACCGCATGATCTGGCGGTATGGCAAACGCGCCTATCGCGGCCTGTTCCTGGACGCAGGACACGTCTGCCAGAACCTGTACCTTGCCGCCGAGGCGATCGATTGCGGTGTCTGCGGCATCAACGCATTCCTGGACGACGAGTTCAACGCGTACCTGGGTTTTGATCCGACGCAGCAATTCGTCATCTACTGCGCCTCTCTGGGCAGGAACCCGGTAGCCGCCCGCTGAAAGCAGAGACCGCCCTGCGCTCAGCGCAGGGCGGTCTCTGCCGGATCACAAGATTATTTTGCCCCGTGATCGCAGTGAATCCGCCCCGCCTGATTTACCAGCGTCCCATCGGCAAACTTCCGGATGATCGTCTCAAGATCGGTCTCCTCCGTCTGAAGGACTTTCAGTCCGGCCTCCGTCAGAGCGTTGTATGCACCCGGCCCCATACCGCCGGCAATAACATACTCGCACCCGGCGGCTCCGTCGACCATGCTGGCATGAGCCGTCTCCGCTGATGCGGGCGTCTGTTCTCCCTGCCCACCGCACTGATGCGCAAACTTGTCACGCAATTCCGTATGCGTCACTCTGCCGTCCTCAATATCAATAATCTTGTAGTACCGGGCCCTGCCAAAATGCGGCATGAGCGTCGTCCCATCGTCTGTTACCAAGGCAATCCTCGTCGTCATTGCTGTTCCTCCTGTCTGTCGTCGTGCCGCATGAACATCGCTGTCCCATGCGCACGCTCTCATATATGGCATTTCCAGGACCACCGCTTCCGCCGCCGTCTTCCGCGCACGGGCGAGGATCCGTTGAAACGTGCTCTGCGAGACGCCCATCCGCCCGGCCGCCTCCACCTGCTGCAGGCCGAGGATATCCGCAAGGCGCAGAGCCTCTGCCTCGTCAGCTCCAAGGATGCGCAACGATGCAGCTCCGGTCCTGCATCCAGGGCAGGACGGACATCTTCTCGACTTCGGCGGTCGCGCCATCCATTCACCTCACACTGAAAACAATACTACCGGTTCGCATACTTATGAATATATATTCATTACTCATATTTGCAACCTCCGCGTTTTCCAATCATGACACACTTGATGAAGGCTCTCGGATAAGAAGAGCGTTGACGCTCTGCCCGACTGCAGTATCCTGAACACTATGCGCAGAAAAAAAACTCCAGTGACAGCCGCTCCCCCGCGGGACACATCAGCCGACGAGAACCTGCTCCGCGAGTTGTACCTGAAAGATCCCTGCAGGATTCTTCCCCGCACGCTGTGGAAGGTGATCCGGCGGCTTCCTTCTCTTGAAGCGCACTTCCTTGAGGAAGGCGGGATCATGACCGGCGTGGAACTACGGGAACCCGGAAAAATCCTGCTCTACGGAACGCGCACGCAGAACGCATTGAAAGCGGCGTCCGTCAAACTGGACGGCGTACCGCGGGTCCTCATCCATGATGATTTCGTCAAACCGCTCACACCATGGTTCGATCACAAGGAATCCTTTCTCCGGATGATCCACCGCGGCAGCGATCTTCCCCTCCGGTCCAGCGAGCCGGGACTTTCCCTGCGCGAGGTGGACCCGACAACGGAGCTCCCGCTGGTCGCTACGATCCTGCACGCCTGCTATGATACGCCGACGCCAGGTACAGATGAGATCGCTGCATGGACCAGGCGTTCCGTCTATGATCCTCACCTCTGGCTCTGGATCATGGATCGTCACACAAAGCAGCCGGTAGCCCTGGGGATCGCCGAGGCCGATATGATCACCCGCGAAGGTTCCATCGAATGGATCCAGGTCCTGCCGGAACAGAGGGAACGTGGTCTGGGCGCCATGCTGCTGCAGGAACTTGTCTACAGGCTGGAACGAAAGACTATGATCACGACCGCCTCCTGGGAGACCAGAAATCCCTGCCACCCCGAGCGCCTCTTCGAGATGTGCGGTTTTACAGGACACGACATCTGGTGGCTGTTGCAGCGATAAACAAAAAAAGCCGCCCCGAAAAATCGGGGCGGCCGCCATTCAACAGTCAGTAAGAACTACTGTGCGCTGGAAGTTGATGGAGTGGTCGTGCTTGGAGCCGTGCTCGGAGTAGTGCTGGGAGTCGTGCTTGGCGTCGTGGTGCTCGGGGTCGTGCTGGGAGTTGCACTCGGGGTCGTGCTTGATGAACCGCAGCCTGCAGCAACAACTAACACACCGACAAGGAGAACCGCAACCAGAATGCTCGTAAATCTTTTCATGATACTCGCCTCTTTTTCAACATCGGATAAAAACACCGTCATAGTTTTAGACCAAATCAGCCATCCGTCAACCCCGCCCATTCCGTGTTATTTGCTGGACTATCCTTCAGAACCAGCATGAGCGGCGTCTTCCCTTCACAATTTTCTGCTCAGATCGTCAACAGTCCTCCATATTCCCGCAGCCAGCGCCGGCGTTCCTCATAATCAGGCATGGCATCGGCGACCACAGCCCAGAACCTGCGCGAATGGTTCATCTCGCACAGGTGCGCAAGTTCATGAACGACCACATAGTCCACAACGCCCAGCGGCGCCATGACCAGCCGCCAGGCAAAACTGACCGTGCCGCTCGTGCTGCAGGATCCCCATCGCCGCCGCGCTCCGGTGATGCGAAGGTGCAGGGGGGTGACGCCCATGCGGGGAGCATACAGCTGGATGCGCTCCTGCAGGAGTTCCCGCGCACGGGCGCGGTACCATGCTTCAAAAACGTTTTCGCCCCGGTCAAAAGCAGCGGTATCCAGCAGGAACCCCTGCCGTTCATCAAAAACAAGAGGCCGCTCCTGGAACGCGACGACCGCCAGCGGCCAGTCATGCCCAAGGTACGGAAACCGTTCCCCCGTCAGGAAATCATGATGGGGAAGGAGCGCCGCACGGGCGCGTACCTGCTGCTGTTTGCTTGCGATCCACGCCGCTTTCTCCTGCAGGAGCAGCGCTATCTCGCTCACGGGAAGACGGACCGGCGCACGGACGATCAGCGTAGCGTCCGGCCGGATCTCCAGCCCCAGCGTCCGTCTGCGCGACCGTACCAGCGTATAGGCCCCCGCGGCAGGATCCACCGCCTGCTCGCGCGGCAGAACAGGATCGCGTCTCACCGCCGCACCTTTGCCGTCACGCGTCGCACGGTCTCCCGTGCCAGACGCCCATAACCAAGCGCTTCATCGTCGCGCAGGAGAAGCATGACGCCCATATAGACGAGAAACGCGATCACGATGAGCGGCAGGATATGTATCCGTTCGCGCAGCAACCAGATCACCCCCGCCATCACGGCCGTGCCCAGGCTCATGCGCACGCCGGCCGGGATCAGGAGTCCCCAGCCGACCTTCGTATACATGCGGCGATACGTCAGGTAGAGCGCCGCGACGCTGACAAGAGACGCAAGGGAGGATGCCAGCGCCAGACC
>CAZEWU010000101.1:0-5448 GCA_964516155.1 uncultured Caldisericota bacterium | reverse complement strand
GAGGTCAACGGCCCTGATGCTGAGAAGTTCGTGAGCTATATCTCGACCTGGGATGCATCGCTTCTCGCGCCGAACGAGATCAAGTATTGCGAATTCCTGTATCCGGAGGGCGGAGTCGTCGACGACTTTTTCATCTACAAGTACAGCGCAACCCGGTTCCTGCTGGTCGTCAACGCCGCCAACTATGACAAGGACCTTGCGTGGGTGGCCGGTCACAAGCTGGGAGATATTACCATTACCGGTGCGACGGCGAAGTATGCCGAGGTCGCCCTGCAGGGTCCGAAGGCTGAGGAGATCCTGAAAGGCATGACGCCTGGAGACGTTGTGGATCTTGGATATTTTCACTTCCTCGAGACGACCGTTGCCGGTCGCAAAACGCTTATCTCACGGACTGGTTACACGGGTGAAGACGGGTATGAGATCTATTGCGCACCTGAAGACGCCGTGTATCTCTGGAACGCGATCCTGACAGCCGGCAAGCCGCTGGGTCTGCTTCCTGTCGGACTGGGAGCACGCGATACGCTGCGGTTCGAGGTCTGCTTCTGGTTGTACGGCCATGATATCGATGCGCATATCATGCCGCTGGAATCCGGTCAGAACTTCCTGCTCAGCTGGGATCACGATTTTGTCGGCAAGCCGGCGCTGGTTGCCGCAAAAGAGCGGGGCGTTACGCGCAAGTGGATCGGTGTCAAGATGCAGAGCCGTGCTATTCCACGCAATGGTTTTGACTGTCTGGCCGGGGATCCGGCGAAGCCTGTGAAGATCGGTTATGTTACGAGCGGCAATTACTGCCCGACGCTGCGTGGTTCTTATGCGCTCTGTCTGGTAGAGAAGCAGGCTGTCAAGGTTGGCGATACCGTGTATATCCCCATCCGTGGCAGACTGGAAGCGGGCACTGTCGTGAAGCGGCCGTTCCTGCAGTCCAAGGCGGGCAGGAAGAACGCCTGAAAATAACGGAAACACAAGATTAATCATAGGCAGGGAGGTTGTCGTATGTTAAAGGTGTCGAAACGCGTCCAGAGAGCCGGCGGTGAAGGGGCTTTCGTTGTCATGGCTAAGGCGCAGGAGCTGGAACGCCAGGGCAAGAGCATGATCTACATGCAGATCGGCGAGCCGGATTTCAATACGCCGGAAAACATCAAGCAGGCCGGTATCCGGGCCATCGAGCAGAACTACACACATTATGCACCGACGATGGGCGTGCGGGAGTTCCGCCAGGCCATTGCCGAATATGTCAGCAGGACCCGCGGTATCCCCGTGGAGACTGATGAGGTCCTCGTGACCCCGGGTGCCAAGGATATCATCTTTGCCGCGTGCAACGTCCTTCTGGAGGAGGGCGACGAGGCTATCTACCCCAACCCGGCGTATCCGCTTTATGAATCCATCATCGATATCACGGGTGCGAAGTCCGTGCCGCTTCCCATTCTTGAGGAAAAGGATTTCAGTTTTGACCGCGAGACATTTGCCAGGCTGGTCACTCCGCGCACGCGTCTTGTCGTCATCAACTCGCCGGCTAACCCGACGGGCGGTATCATCGCGCGCGAGGACCTGGAGTTTGTCGCTGATCTGGCCAGGAAGTATGATTTCTATGTTCTCTCCGATGAGATCTATTCCCGTCTGGTCTTTGAGGGGGAGCACTTCTCCATTGCATCGCTTCCGGGTATGAAGGAACGTACCATCATCATGGACGGCATGTCCAAGACGTACGCGATGACCGGCTGGCGCCTTGGTTACTGCGCAGGTCCCAGAGAGCTTGTGGACTGGATGGGCAAGATCGTTGCCAACTCAGCCTCCTGCACCGCTACCTTTACGCAGCAGGCCGGCATCGAAGCATTGCGCGGGCCGCAGGACGAGGAGGAGAAGATGCGCCGGGAGTTCATGGCGCGTCGCAAACTTATCGTGGACGGGTTCAACGCTATCCCCGGCGTCACATGCCGGATGCCGCACGGTGCTTTCTACGTTTTTCCTAACGTCAAGAGCTTCGGGCGTTCCTCTCAGGAGATCGCGGATTACCTGCTTTATAACGCAGGCGTTGCCTGCCTGGCAGGGACCGGCTTCGGCACTTACGGAGAGGGATACCTGCGGTTCTCGTATGCAACGTCGCGCGAGAATATCATCGAGGCGCTTGCGCGTATCCGCAAGGCATTCGCCGAACTCAAGTGAGTGCCATGGATAACCACTACAGTATTGATGAACTGAAGCACCTTGCCACCGAGATCCGCAAGGATACCCTGCGTTCCATCACGGCCGCGGGCTCGGGCCATCCCGGAGGATCCCTCTCGGCAGCCGACATCATGACGGCGCTCTACTTCGAGGCGGCTAACCTGAAGAGTCCGACTGATCCTTTGCGCGACCGCATTTTCTGGTCCAAGGGGCATATCGCGCCGCTTCTCTATACCCTGCTTGCCTACAAAGGATTCTTCCCCAGAGAAGAACTTCTGACACTGCGCAAGTTCGGGTCGCGTCTGCAGGGTCACCCCAAGAAGGGCAGCCCTCCGGGCGTGGAGACCTCGACCGGTTCGCTGGGTCAGGGGCTCTCGGTGGCTATCGGCTGTGCGTATGCGGCCCGGTATGACAAGCTCCCCGTCCATGCCTATTGTCTGACCGGCGACGGCGAGCTGCAGGAAGGCCAGATATGGGAAGCATTCATGGCGGGCGCCCAGTACAAGCTGGACAACCTGTGCGCTATCATTGATAACAACGGTCTGCAGATCGACGGCCGGTGCGATGACGTCATGTGCGTTGACGACATTGCCGCCAAGATCCGTGCCTTTAACTGGAATGTTATCAGTATTGACGGCAATGACATGGCGCAATGCGTTGCGGCGCTCAACGAAGCGAAGACCGTCAGGGGACGTCCCACTGCGATCGTCGCCCATACTATCAAGGGCAAAGGCGTCTCCTTCATGGAGAACGTCGCTGGCTGGCACGGCAAGGCACCTTCCCAGGAACAGCTGGCGCAGGCGATCCGTGAACTTGATGCCGGGGAGAGTGACTGAGATGGCGACACTGCATCAGGATGTTCTTGGAACATTGGAAGGCAAAGCGACCCGGTACGGCTACTCCGACGGCCTGCTTCTCCTGGGAGCGGAGGATCCGCGTATCTTTGTTCTGGACGCAGATCTTGCCAAGTCCACGACCAGTGAGCGGTTCAAGGAAAAATTCCCGGACCGTTTTATTGATTGCGGTATCGCCGAACAGGACATGGTCGGCATTGCGGCCGGCCTTTCCCTGATGGGCAAGATCCCTTTTACTTCGACCTATGCAACGTTCATGGTCGACCGGGCGCTGGATCAGATCCGTGTCACGGTCGCCTACGCCGACCTGAACGTCAAGATCATCGGAGCGCACGGCGGTATCTCGGTCGGGCCGGACGGCGCGACGCATCAGGCGCTGGAAGACCTGGCGACCATGCGTGTTCTGCCGCACATGACGGTCATCAATCCCTGTGACGCCATCGAGGCGCGCAAGGCCACGATGGCTGTTGCGCACATGACCGGCCCTGTATACATCCGGCTTGGCCGTGAGGCGGTGCCGGTCCTGACGGATGACAGTACCCCCTTTGAAATCGGCAGAGGCATAACGTTTGAAGACGGGAACGACGTGACCATCGCGGCAACGGGTTACCTTGTTTACGAGGCGCTTCTTGCTCACGAGACGCTGGCCCGGGAGGGCATCCATGCCCGCATCATTAACTGCCACACGATCAAGCCTCTGGACCGTGAGCTGCTTGTCACGGCAGCCCGCGAGACCGGCGCAATCGTGACGGCCGAGGAACATCAGATCGCCGGCGGGTTCGGTTCTGCCGTTGCCGAGGTACTGGCGCAGGAATGTCCCGTCCCTATGGAGTTTGTCGGCATTCACGATCGCTTTGGTGAATCCGGAACGCCGGATGAACTGCTGACGGCATTCGGCTGCCGTCACACAGACATTGAAGCCGCCGCGCACAGGGTTTTGAAGCGCAAGAAGTAGTCTTTCTCATATATTGGGTTCGTTGGGGCGGGTGACCTGAGGGTCATCCGCCCATTTTTGTTGTACTGTCATGTCTGTTATGCTCTTGAAAATTGGCGATCGTGAAGAACGCTATCCAGTATGATATAATGCAAATATACTGTGAGCAGGAAGAGACAGAGCGCCGACGGGTACGAATGACTTATCAGCGAGTGAATTGGACGCAGAATTGAGGAGTTTTGCCTTGCCGGGACGGTTTTTCTGCAGGTGCTGATGGCAGAAAGACAACAGATGGACAGAGGAGAAGGATGCAATGAGTGACAAGTTTGTACGATTCATGTGTCATATGGGGTGGAAGAAGCCCTGTATCATGTTACTTCTTGTCATCATTGTCTTTTCTGTAATACCATGCGCAGGGCAGTGTGCAAACGCCGCGTATATCTCTGGAGATGCTGCTGTAACGCTTCTTCAAACCGAAGGTGTGCTTGCCGGCTATCCAGGCAGCAAATTGCGTCTTGATCAGTCGGTTACGGCTGGCGAGTACATGGCGCTGCTGCAGCGTGCATTGAAAGTTGAGCCAAAAGATACCGCCCATTACTCCACAGGGACAAATCTCATACAGCCCACGTTCTGGGACTGGTCGTACTACTGGTTCCGCCAGACCGGAACAAAATGGTCCGCTGCAAAGCGGTGGATCAGGACGGCCTGGTTTGATTATATGTATGTCCACCGGTGGGGCAAACCATGGAAGATTGAGCAGACTGATTGGCAGTATGCCTTTCTGCGGAATGCCTATCTTGATGGAACGATCGACCTTACCTTCAGTCCCCGCTCTCATCTTTCAGGTCTGACCGCCGTTTCGTTGCTGCTGAGCGCTTCAGGATTCGGTGATGAAAGCGCCTCGCTTTCCGGACAGATCAAGAATGCCACGCCGGAGGATACGCTGCGCATCATCTGTATACAACATGGGTTCCTGGATGACATGTTTCTGAAAGCCTCTGTGGTAACGCGGCGTGAGGCTGCCATGATGGTCGCTGCAGTTCTGGATTGCCGGCTGAACAAGTAACCAGCCGGCTTCCGCGCAGTACATTCCTGTGTTGCACGACATCGTTCTGATTCTCTATCCCCTCCCCGGTATAAAACGTGCTACCATGAGTCCCGTTCTGACGTTGGAGCTTTTTTTACAGCCGGCGTGAACGACCATGGTTGCGCCACGGCTGGCACGGGGTATACTTGCACCTGAAGGAAATATGTCGTTGGTATGAAGGTGAGAGGATGCAATCGCTTGATGCAATTCTGAATACGGTGTGGATGCGGCTGGGAGTCGCAACCGTTGCAGTGGCTGTTCTCGTTATTGCTGTTGTGCTGCTTGTCCAGTGGAATCGCCAGCGCAACCTGCTGGCACAGGTCTTTGGCAAGGCGGCGGACGCGTCGTTCTATGAGCATGTGGATGCGATGACCAGGGCATTTGAGGAGCAGACAGCCGTTCAGAATGAA
>CAZEWU010000100.1:0-5461 GCA_964516155.1 uncultured Caldisericota bacterium | reverse complement strand
AGCACGGACGTATCGCCGTCAAAAGCCGCGGCGTGTTCCAGAGCGACTGCTTCATTGCGCGTCTGCAGCAGGTGGACCCGATCCGGTCCGCGCGACGACGCCGGGCGCCATGGATGGGCCTCGTCCGCCAGATACACCACATCGCTTGCACGCGGCGGAACTCCCAGCGCCGATTGCACCAGCAATTCATAACACCAGGCCTGAGCAACGTGCGCCGGCCAGATCTCCGCCCCATGATCCCCGGCGCGCGGCACAGCGCCGTTCTTCAGCTCCACGATGCTGAACGCCCCGGGGTCTCCGTCCCGTACCAGCGCGTCCAGACGACCCTGCAGTCCGTACCGGCTGGACGCCAGAAACGGTTCAATCAGCGGCGTTCCTCTCGCACGTACCTGTTCGGCCGCCCGGCGTATGCTCCCTGCGTGATCGAGCACGTTCCGCCGGATCCGCTCCACATCGTCATCGGACAGGACAAGGAGCGACAGCGCCTGCATCCGCAACTGCGCCTCGACGAACGCAGGGGGATCTACTTCCGCGCCCGTGACGAGCCGGTCGAACAGATTGTTGGCGATGATACCCGCGACCGTCTGCCACCGCACCGTGCGCTGCTGATACCGTCCGGCAAGGGGAAGCCGGGGATTCGGCTGCTCCGTCCCGGGGGAGAAGCAGGCCGCCAGGGTCGTCGCCTCTGTCAGCATGTCCGGCTGCACGGCGACCAGACTCGTGCCCGTTGTGCTGAAGCGTCCGTCGCTGGAGCGCGCGCAGGAGGTGACCGTGATGGTGGCGTACGGCCACAGGGATGTATGCGCCCACGGGCCCAGGAGCAGCAGCGTCGTCTCGGTCCCCGCGTCCGGATGGTCCAGGACGCAGTGGACAGCGCGGTACCACAGCTCTTTTCCGCTGGCGCCCGTTCCCTGCGACGGCTCGCCGGCATCCAGGACAAGGGCCCGCATCTCGTCGACATGGCCGCGCGCCGGGGGCGCTCCCTCCAGCGCCCCCTCGTCCATGCCACAGTATGCCTGCAGAGCTACCGGAACGGGCGTGCCGCTGAGCGCTGCAATGAATTCACAGACAGCACCGATGCCATGACGCTCCTGCGCCTCGGTCGGCACGAAGTCCAGCTCGTGAGCGCTGCGGTTGGCGGCTTCGCGCAGGGCGTGGACCCGCCGCTGGATACGGGGCGGAAACCGGTCCCGCTGCATGACATAGACGGAGCGCTGGAAGAGGTCGGCAGCCGTACAGAGCGCGTCGCCCCGGACCGCTTCCTGCAGAACGTCCTCCAGGACCTGCCGCAGCCGGACCAGCCGGTCCTTGCGCTTCATGCCCTGATCGTCCACCAGCGTCCGCACCGCGCCATACAGCCCGGCCGCTTCTTCTGGTGACAGATGTGTCATCCCTTCCACAAACGCCTCCTCTTGCCACTGCCCGTTCAAGAATAGTATAAAAAGATCGCAATGACACGGGAACCGGACACGCCCCGTCCCCGTCCAAAGAGAAAGACCTCATGTACTGCAAGGAGGTACGCTGATGAGAAGAATAATGATCGTCCTTTTGATAGCTGCACTGCTGGGTACCACGAGCCTGCGGCCGGCGGATGCCGCTGGTATCCGTTATGCGCCGCCCACCGTGACGCTGACCCTGGGCAGCCAGACCTACACGCCCGGAGCCGACCTTGACTGGCGGTATACCCTGTACAATGGCAACGACCAGCCGCTCGACCTCACCTTCCCCACCAGTCAGGTGTATGACCTGGTCCTGTGGCACGGGGCTACAGTAGTCGCCCGGTGGAGTACGGGCAAAGCCTTCGCGGATATTGTGACCGCCAGATCGGTCGGGATGGGCGAGACCATGGAACTCACCGGCTCATGGAAGCTCCCGGGCAACCTTGCGTCCGGCGACTACCGGCTGCAGTTCAGCCTGGCCAGCACGACCACCGAACCGACCGATGCCGGCACCGACTTCACCGTCGCAAAACCCGGCGTCTCCGGTCTGCGCGCCGGGCTCACCACCGGCAAGCTCATCTACCGCGTAGGTACACAGCTTACCGTCAGCTGCACGGTCAGGAACACGGGGACAAAGGACGTCCAGCTTACCTTCCCGACCGCCCAGCAGTACAACTGGACCGTCGTCGAGTACCAGGGCAAAACCATCTACAACTGGCAGGCGGACAGGTCCTTCGCCCAGGTCCTGACCACGCTGACGATCCCCGCCGGCGGCAGCCACACCTTTGAGAGTTCCTGGCAGATCCCGAGCGACCTCAAGCCCAGCGGCTTCTACGTGTACTTCACCATCCCCGCCGACCAGATGGGGACCCTCCGCACTCAGCGCGCGGCCGTCCTCATGGGGAGCACGCCCCGCTGACCGATGACTCAGGGGCTGGTATCACAAGACCGACCTCTGACTTCCGATACGTTCTCTTCACCATGCGAATAACATTTATTCACGTGGTGCATAACTGTTGCAGACGGAACTTAATATCCTCTTCCGGCCCATCCAGAGAAGACCAGTCGGTACCGGCAGGATGGCTTTATGGAGCCTGCCGCCGGCTAGCCGTGCTGTACAACCTGTCCTTCCTCGTTGACAACCAGGTAAAGATTCTCAGTTCCCTTGTAAAGAAGGAGATAAAGAACGGCGGGCAGAACGAACAGGATGGCAAGTAGCACGGCGAGACAGCAGCTTGCGTGTTTGTCCCGCGTCAGTTGAGCGGTCGTCTGCGTCTGACTGGTCACTCTCCACCCCTGGTCGACGTACTTCTCAATTTCCTCCTGTAATACGGCGTTGCGCTCTTCAATGGTTAGCATCGCTCTCCCCCTCTACGAAGACATCAGATTTTGTTTCTGATCTTCACCCCTGTGCCGTAAGCCGTCAGAATCTGGACATTGGGATCCCTGTCAAAATCGTAGTCGATCCAGATTACGGCATCACATCCCATTTCGGCTGCCGCCTGCCGCAGTTTCTCGTTGACCTCCGGGAGGAACGCGAGCGTCTCCCTGCCGCCTGTGCGGACAAAATGGCTCCGTATCACCTGCGCAGCGAAAACAATGTCAACGATCTCATAGTCCTCCTTGATGTCCCCTGTGCTCAGTATAATCTTGTTCATTCTTTGCTAGTTCCTTTTTGAAACTGCCTTCCAGCGAAGCAGACATACTGGGAATCTCGGGGCCGTTCTGCCGTTGCACCCACCTATGAGATTAACACGACATTCAGATACTGGCAGACTTCTCAGTGCGGCTTTCAGCAATAATGTCCTGAACGACTTTCTTACATGCCTCCAGGGTCGTGGTGCCCATACCGGTATGATGACCAGCAATGATGTCGATAAGATCCTTGCCATGTGCAACGCGCACCGGAACGATATTGCTGATACGCCGCAGTTCCAGCCCAACGGGAACCCGAGAGGCTGCCGGAAATACAAGAATTGGCTCTACGAACACACGCGTATCTGATAAACGCTCCGACAAAGCGACTTTCAATTGATACGACTCCTGACTGGCCTGACGTTCATAGTCCTTCCTGGACTCGTCGAGACCTCTGATCTTGAGGCGCCCATTCTCCATCTCCACGGTGCCACGATTGGACTTTGTCTCAATAACAAAGATGCCTGTCGGTCCCACGACGACATGGTCCAGATCGCCAAAGCCCATCGTAACATTTCTGAAAACGCTGTATTTTGTTTCATCAAGCTCTTTCAAGATCTTGTCTACGACATCCTCGGCAGCATACTCACGCCGGTTAACAGCGATCTAGGTTCTGACAACCGGCAGCAGAATGCGTGGCAGACCAAGAGTCAGCACAAGCCCGTAGATGATAAGGATCCCTATCCCTATCCCAATCCAGCCAAAAAATTTGCTTTTCTGGAACCACAGATCGTACATGTGCCAGCCTTCGGCAATGACAACGCCGATAAACACGATTCCGGCCCACCTGGAGAACGACCGTGAGAAATTGACCCTGTCAAGAGCATCGGCGAGCCCCTCGTACTGAGTATCCAACAAACTTGGTGGAACATTTCGTCTAGACATCAGTCAACCTCCTTCTTCCGCCATTTATGATATCTTTCTCACTTCACCATGAAAGCTGTGCCAAACCTAACTCGGATTCCACCATGACCATCGTCTAGGTCTTCATCAGCATATCATTACAAGAACCTTGCCAATTGACCAGCCTGCAATTGTACGCGAAGCACATCATCAGGATATCTGTAAAACTGACGAACGGAAATACGCTACTCACGTGAATCGTTCTTGGCCGAGGACCAAAGCACTGTATTCGCAGGCCAACCTGTGCCTAGCTTCTATCAGTCATTGCAAAGAGCAACGCGACGACTAACATAATAAGGGGTGTTTTGTAACTCATATAAAAATGTTGTGGGGGCACAATGTTAGAAAATACGGATTTCATTACAAACGAGAACGAGAACACACTTGCCAAGAGATTAAAAGCGCTTCTTTCCTCCTCTCAGAAACTTGCTGCACTGAGCGGCTACTTCTGCATCAGTGGGTTCCACGCGATCGCAGATGCCGCCCAGAACGTCAAAGAAATTCGTATCCTTGTCGGCATGGCCGCCGACCCCACTGTCCGCTTTGTAATGAATGACGCCACAGAAGCACATGATTCAGAGAACGACCGGACCGCTCGCGAGTCAGTCGAGCAGTATGGAGCTGCTGTCCGGCGCGAACTGGAGACAGCAGACGATGACCTCTTGACAGACACGGGAGCACGAGAGTTTTTTGAACTGGTACGTACTGGCAAGGTTCTAGTCAGAGTGTTCCCCAAGCGCCCGCTCCATGCAAAACTCTACATCTTTACTTTCAACGATAAGGAACTGGATGAAGGGCGTGTCATCACCGGCTCCAGCAACCTAACTGCATCTGGTCTTGACTCCAATATTGAATTCAATGTCGAACTGAAGTCAAATGCTGACTACACCTATGCGCTTGCCAAATTCGACGAATTATGGAACCAGTCCGTCACCGTCCCTCCAGACGAACTTGAACAAATCCGTCGTCGCACACACCTGAATGACGATATCTCGCCCTATGAACTGTACCTGAAGTTCCTTTATGAATACTTCAAGGGGAGCCTGGATGTTGGCTTGTCAGAAACTGAAGGAAAGTATGGGGCAAACGTCAAGCGACTGGAGTACCAGATCCAGGCCGTTCGCGATGCCAAGTTCAAAGTGTCGCAGCATGGGGGTGTCTTCCTGGCTGACGTCGTCGGTCTGGGCAAGACCTACATGGCTTGCATGCTTGCTGCCGAACTTGGAGGCAGGACTCTCATCCTGGCGCCGCCACATATGTGCGACCGAAACCGTAAAGGTTCGTGGCCCAACGTTGTGCGCGATGTCGACATCAGAGCTGATGCGTGGTCGACCGGGTTGCTCGAAGATATCGCCAAAAAAGATCTCAGCGCTTATGCGAACGTCATTGTGGACGAAGCGCACAGATTCCGCAACGAGGACACT
>CAZEWU010000099.1:0-5528 GCA_964516155.1 uncultured Caldisericota bacterium | reverse complement strand
CCGGTTTCTTCAGATGGTACGGCACAGACGGTGACACAGCTCAAGGTCTATGCCGGCAACCTGCCGCAGAGCGCTACTCCGTCGTCGCCAAGCAACTGACGTTCTCAAACCTCATCGTAAAAGTGACAAAGCAGGCACGGTCCCCCCGTGCCTGCTTTTCGTTTCTCTGGGACGATCCTGTCTACTGCGGGATAACAACCACGATAGGCGTCATGGAATCGTCATTCCCGGCCGGGTTGTCTTCCATCGCTCTCTTGAGCCATTTTTCATCGACACCGGGAGTGGAAGCGATGATCTCAGCGCCATACAGGTCATTCACATCGACGATGCTGACCTCCGCTCCGTTGCGTGCCAGATACTTCAGGCTCGCAGCCACATCCAGCGGACCCGGGACAAGGCAGGCATCGTAGGGCATGACCTTGTCGCTGTCTACAGCCTTGGCAACCGGCCCGACAATGTTGTAAAACCAGCCCTTGCGGTGCAGCAGTTTTCCCAGAACGGTCGCCGCTGCACCGACCAGCACGCGGAATGTCCCTGCCAGTTCGATATATGCCTGGACCTTCCAGGCGGCTTCCATTGGGTACGAGTACCAGTGCGTGAATTTGCCACCGCCGTGCCCTGTATATGGTCCAAGCAGCCGTGCCAGGCGGGAGGGTTGGAAGGTCCCTGTCCACAGAAGCGTCCCCTCGCACATCGGTATCACACTGCTTGCAATCGTGATGATCCCTCCGGGATATTCCTGATGAACGCGGTCGATAACGGCGGCCAGATCCGTCGTCTCAGTGAGCAGGCCGGTAAAGACATTGTGGCGGACCGCCGCCGCTTCCGGCTTTCTGACATGATAAGAAGGCAGATCTCCGAATCCCAGGTTCTGCCAGCATTCCGTCAGCTTCGCATCTCCCCGGTAAATATAAAATCCACGGTCGAGCATTTCCTTCGCTTTTTCCGACTCACCGCGCTGAGCCAGAAGAACCGCGTACTTCACGATATCCTGCTGGCGAAAATTGTCAGTATCCAGTTCGGCAAACCGCTCAAGGAGCACAGGATCGTCCGTGACCCGGCACAACCTCTTGAGAAGAAGACGTGCAGGATTGTCCTGCTCACGCGCCGTCTTCCATTCGATTCCTTCGTACGCTTTCTTCCACCAGCCGATACCCTCCTGTTCACGATGAAGAAAAAAGTAAAGCAGATCTCCCAGCGTCAGCTCTTCCCAGATACCCATGGGCGGAGTGTACAGGCTGATCGCCTTTTCTGGATCGCTGCGAAGATACAGAGTCGCAAGAAGTCGTTTCGTGCGTTTCCATTCAGGATGCAGCGCCCGCACATGTGTCAAAAGACGGAGCGCTTCTTCCTCCCGGCCATTCTGAAGAAGCCCGACGGCACCCCACCAGGCGGCATAATCAGAACGGGGCGAACGGGCAAACAGGTTCACGGCCGTACGCTTGGCGCCAAACCAGTCGCAAAGCACGGCAGCTTCATAGATCATAGTTTTCCTGCACTCCTTTTATTGTGATATCTTCTTTTCTGATATGACAAACCCGATCATATTGGGCCCGGAATATGTCCCCACGACCGGACTCAGCTGTGTAAGAAAACTGGGCAGGTTGTAACGCTTCGTGAACTCCCGCTGGATTTCTTCCACCTCCGCACGATTTGCAGCATAGTGGAAACCGATATACTCCGCGCCTTTGCTGACATGGTTGTCGATGACCCCCCATAGATGTTCAAACGCGACTTTCTTCGTGCGCGGACGGTCTACAACATCCACAACGCCCTCACGATACGTCAGTACCGGCTTGATCTTCAGGATACCGGCGACAATAGCCGCCGCCTTGCCGATACGTCCACCCCGCTCGAGATACTGGAGGGAATCAAGAACAAAGTACGTATGTGTTCTCAGGCAGAGAGCCTCAACATCCGCCTCAACCTTCCAGAAAGGAGCGCCGGATTCAATAAGCTCTGCCGCCCGCATGACAGGAAATCCAACGCCCAATGCCGCATTCCATGTATCAACAAAACGGATATGCGTCGTATCCAGCTGATTGCGCCCGGTAAGAGCTGAGTTCAGCGTCCCGGACATGCGTGAACTGAGATGAATGGAAATAATGTCACCAGCAGGGTCCTTATCAAGAATAGTGCGGTAAGCGGTAGCAAAATCATCAGGCGATGGCTGCGTGCTGGCGGCAAGAGCGCCGGCCTCGAGACGACGGTAAAACTCGTCTCCGCTAAGCTCGACGCCGTCCCGGTAATAAACCCCGTCCAGCGATACCCTGAGCGGCACTACGATGACTCCGTGCTGCTCTGCGTATCCAGGTGGAAGACATGCCGTGCTATCTGTTACGATATGAATGGCCATTCTTCACTCCTTCCTTGTACGTAGGCTTCCACGTCAACAAAAAATAGGAGTTTGCCTGTCTCCGTTTCTCGCTCAGCCTTGTCTCAAACAACAGCACCCCTGACCACTATTTTACAGTATAAGCCCGTTCCACCTAACTGAGAAAGCCACGAATGTACTTTTCAAAGCAGGCTTCTCCGCAGCCCATGGCAGCCTCCGGAATGTACAGCACAGAAGCGTCATCCTTTCAACGGATCAGTCCAGACTTGAAAACATTGTCGGCGACCGTCCTGTTGTCACAGATGCAAGCCGAAGTCCCACTCCCTGCCGGAAAGAGAATCATACGAAGCGCCGGCCGGCATCTTAGTTGGGAATCTCCGTTGCCTTCAGGATGTAGACATCTTCCAGGGGACGCGACTGTTCTCCCCAGGGAGCCTGCCCTACCGGGGTAGCGGCGATAGCGTAAAGAACGTCCATTCCTTCGCTCACATGCCCAAAAGCTGTATAGTTCCCATCCAGTTGCGCATACGTCCCGGTCATGATGAAAAACTGCATGTCGGATTGGTCGACACGCGCATTCTGAGCGGCCATGCTGATGACTCCCGGCTCATGTTTGACGTCGGAACCTTCGAATGCAACGTTGCCGCCGCCCATGCCAGTTCCCTGTGGATCGCCACCCTGCACCATGAAATCCTTGATGATGCGGTGAAACTTGAGACCGTCGTAGCGTCCGCCCTTGACCGCCGCCATGAACCGTTCTACTGTCTTTGGCGCACGGTTCGCATATAACTCCAGCTTTATTGTTCCCCTGGTCGTCTCCATGCGGACAAACCTGTTTTTAGCTTCCATGAGTCCCTCCTAGTTGGCAACCTCAGTTGCTTGGATAATGGTGATTTTGGTACGCGGGCTGGACTTCTCACTTGACGGCAGAGGATTAGCCTTAACGGGAACGTCTGCAATCTTGTCAACAACATCCATCCCCTTGATCACTCGACCGAAAGAAGCATACTGTCCATCAAGCCCTGTATTATCAGCCTGCATGATGAAGAACTGGATATCAGACTGTGTAACGCCTGCCTGTGAAGAAGCCATGGCAACGACGCCGCGTACAAAACTGATGCCCGTTTTCTCAAAAGCTACTTCACCACCTCCCGTGCCATCACCCTTGGGGTCGCCTCCCTGAATCATGAACCCTTTGACAACACGATGGAAAGTCAGGCCGTCATACTTGTGTCCTTCCACGTTCTTCAGAAATTGGGCGACGGTCTTCGGCGCTTTGTCCGTATAAAGCTCTAATTCGATAGTCCCCATACTGGTTTTCATCTGCACATATTTGTCCCCCGTCACCTGAGACACGGGGGCCTTATCCTTAAACACAAAAACAAGAATCAATGAAATAGCGACAGTCAGTACCAGTGTAATAATGACTGCCCGCTTACTCGGAGGAATGGGGCTGTGCCCCGGATATTTTCTGTGCAGTTCAGCCGCCTTACTTTCCTTTGCCGGCTTCTTTCTCTTCTTGTTTGCACTCATGTTGAATGTCACTCCTGACAGTATTGAGTAGGATCCGACCAATGAGAAACGTCGCTGTCGCTTCTGTGACAGTTTCACCCGTTGTGGTATCCGTAATGCACCCATGCGTTGTCTTGATACGGCTTTCATGCCCCCTTACAAGTTCGGCATCAACCCGGTACAACCGATCCGAGAACATTGGATGGCGATACTGGATATGCATGTCGACGGTAAAAGCTGGCAAACCCGATCTGCAGAAGATATTCGCCATGGCATCGTCCAGGATCGCAGCCTGAATACCACCATGTGTAATACCACGATATCCATCAAACTCCGGGCCTACGCAGAATTGGGCATGGCATTTGTCGCCGGTAACGTCAAAATGTATATGAAGACCCGCAGGATTATCCGGCGAACAGACAAAACAGTTATCGTTCTGCTGATTCATAGACGGCAAAACGGCAGGACGTGCTTTTTGCATGTCCTGCCGTAGTCATTATTCCTAGTAATTCTCCGACTTTACCTGATAAAAACTTTGTGCATGATGACATGCAGGGCATTTTGCGGGCGGTTCGGTCCCCTCATAAACATACCCGCATTCACGACACATCCAGATGATCTTGTGTTCCTTCTTAAAAACAGTATGAGCCTGGACTTCCTTAAGCAGTTTGCCATACCGCTCTTCATGATGTCCTTCAGCTACTGCGATGGCGCGAAGACGAGCGGCGATCTCTTTGTACCCCTCGCGGTCTGCAACATCAGCAAATCCGGGATACATGGTCGTCGTCTCATAATGCTCGCCGTCAATGGCCGCCTGGAGATTATCTGCTGTCGTTCCGAGGACAAGCGGCACGCCTGCGCCCGGGACAGTCAGCTCACTGCCGTTTTCTGCTTTGAGATCCTGCAGGAAATGAAAGAGGATACTGGCATGCTCTCGTTCCTGGTCAGCAGTTTCAGCAAAAATGCCCGCAATCTGCTCAAAGCCTTCTGTCTTCGCGACTTTGCCATACATCGTGTAACGGTTGCGAGCCTGAGACTCACCGATAAATGCTGCTCCCAGATTGACAAATGTCTGCTTCAACGTCCACCTCCATTCAAGGAATATCGTACCTCATCATTGTACCAGAATGCATGGGCCGGCACAGATTGTCTCGTTCACAGTGCCAGCCGCACTGATCTTGACGCTAACGAAGCCCGGTAATGACGCCGTCGTTCGTGACGTCGATGTTAACAAGAGCCGGAACCTTGGAAAGGCCGGGCATCGTCTGCATCGTTCCGCCGAGCGGATACAGGAAACGGGCCCCGGTCGCAGCGCGGATGTCTCTGATAGGGAAGATATAATCAGAGGGAGCGTTCTTGACATCCGGGTCGTGGCTGATCGAAAGATGTGTTTTCGCCATGCAGATGGGCCACTTGTCATATCCGGCAGCGGTGAATTCCTGGATCCGTTCTCTGGCAATGGGAGTAAGCTCAATATCCTTTGCACGGTAGATCGCACGGACCAGTTTGCGCATCTTCTCTTCAATAGTGTCTGTCAGTTCATACGGATAGGAGATCCGGCCGATCTTCGAGGTGGAAGCAACTTCCTGCACGGTACGGGCGAGATCCATTCCGCCATTGCTACCGTCAACGAAGAAGCTGTGCGGCACTGCAGCAACAGCGCCGAATTCAACCGCTTTCT
>CAZEWU010000098.1:0-5631 GCA_964516155.1 uncultured Caldisericota bacterium | reverse complement strand
AGGACGCGTGACAACAGTGAACCAAGCGTCTTAACCCCTTGTCCCGCCTCGCCGCTGACCGTGATTGTCAGATCCATGACTTCTCCTTTTCCGCCTTGTGGGCGGCCTGCCGGTTACAGTTTTGGGACCAGCTCTGCGCGTGCCTTGCGGACCCAGTCATGATCAGCGGCCAGCGCTCTTCCGACGCCTACAAGGTCGGCAGCTCCCGACGTCAGGATATCCTGTGCCGTTGCAGGATGGATGATACCGCCTGTACAGACAACATGGCAGTGGACGGCGGCGGACACCGCCTCAGCAAACGGGCGGTAGTAGGCTTCGCCGGAGACCTTGCCGGGCCGGCTTCCGCAGATTCCCCCCGACAGGTCCAGAACAGCAACTCCTGCGTCTTCGAGTGCTTTGGCTGCTTCCACTCCTTCTTCGACCGTCAGTCCGCCGGGATAGAGTTCCAGCTGTGGTGGGTTATCTGCAACGCCCAATCGTACCAGCAGCGGCAGATTATTGTCGACTGCTGCACGGACTTCTTCTACGACTTCCAGCAGAAGGCGCCTTCTGCGCGCCGGTGTACCGCCATAAGCATCAGAACGGTTGTTGGTCAGTGGGCTGAGAAACTCGTTCAGGAGATAGCCGTGTGCACAGTGGACCTCTACGAAGTCATACCCCGCCGTCCGCACACGCCGGGCAGCCTCACCGAATGCACGGACGGTAGCGGCAATATCCTGCAGGGTCATCTCTTCCGGAACGACATGGGAAAAGGGATGTTCAACAGCACTGGGGCCGATGTACCTGCCCGGCATGTCCGGCCGGCGGTTGGCACCTGCGTGACTGATCTGCGCTGCGCAGCGGGCGCCTGCTTTGTGGATCGCCTCTGCAATGGCGGTATGTCCGGCGATATCATCGTCGGAAGAAAGCGAGAGCTGCTTTGGTGAGGAACGCCCTTCGAGAGCGACATAGGAATGTTCGACAACGACCAGCGCTGCTCCGGTTGCAGCAAGTTCCCCATAATGCAGTGCGCTTCCCGGTCCGGTGCGTCCGGCGGAGTCCGCCTGTTCCGTAGCCATCGGAGGCACTACGATGCGATTTGACAGATGGATTTCTGCAATATCAATGCCAGAAAAAAGATTCTTCATGATCATCTCCTGCAAAGCATTACCTGATCGTATTCTATGATATGGAGCAAACTTTGCAACAAAACAGGGAGGAACGCCATGGTGCCTTCATCGCATTCCCGTTATACTGACATTGGGCCTGTACCAGTTTTCGGCGGCGGGCCGGGATGAAAGGAGTATGAGCCAATGAACGAACGGCACGGTTTGGCATATCATCGCAGATTCTCTCCACTCTATACCGACTACTATGAATATTCCATGACCCAGGGATATTTTCTGTCCGGGAAAGGGCAGGATGAAGCGGTTTTCGATATTTTCTACCGGCGAAACCCTTACGAGGGCGGCTACGCCGTGGCGGCAGGATTGCGGGATGCTGTCGAGTATGTTCTCAACATGAGGTTTACACAGGAAGAGCTCGCGTATATGAGTTCCATCGGATTTCGCGATGATTTTCTTCACGCCCTGGAGGCGATGCGTTTTACCGGCGATATCAAGGCCGTCCCGGAGGGAGAGGTTGTGTTTCCCGGCGAGCCCATCATTACAGTCAAAGGACCGCTTTTTGAGACGCAGATCCTTGAAGCTCTGATCCTGAGTACGACGAACTTCCAGACGCTGGTGGCTACCAAGGCGCGTCGCATGGTTTCGGCGGCCGATGGAAGGCCCATCTCTGATTTCGGGCTGCGCCGCGCACAGGGGGACGGAGGGATGGGCGCCAGCCGCGCTTCCTTTATCGGAGGAGTAGCGTCTACCTCCAATGTCCTGCTGGCGTTTGAGGAGAATATCCCTGCGAGCGGGACGATCGCGCACAGTTGGGTCCAGAGCTTTGATACAGAACTGGAGGCGTTCCGTACCTATGCAGAAATGCATCCGGACAACTCCATTTTGCTCCTGGACACGTATGATACCCTGCGTCAGGGCCTGCCCGACGCTATTACGGTAGCCAGAGAGCTTGAACAGCAGGGACACCGCCTCCGGGGCATACGCCTTGATTCCGGCGACCTTGCCTATCTGAGCAAGAAGGTCCGTGCCGCTCTTGACCAGAATGGGCTGCAATATGTCAAGATCTCAGTCAGCAATCAACTTGACGAATATCTGATCGAATCGCTCCTGAGCCAGCAGGCTCCGATCGACATGTTCGGCATCGGGACGCGTCTCGTGACGGGCTACAATGATTCGGCGCTGGACGGCGTCTACAAGCTGGTGCAACTCCGCGGCCGTCCGGTCATCAAGATCTCGGAAAACCCTGCCAAGATCAATATTCCCGGTGAAAAGGAAGTCTATCGTTACTATGATGCCGACGACGGTCTGTGGCTGCTGGACGGTCTGTGTCTGAAGGGACGGGACGAAGAACCAACCGTTCTCATGCATCCCGATTTTGACTACAAGAAAACGGAGGTGGCCGGTCTCAAGCGGGAGAGGATTCTCAAGGATATCGTCAGGGATGGCGTGCTTGTTTATGCTTTCCCGACGCTTACAGAGACACAGAAGTGGTCGGCTGAGCGGTTTCAGCTTCTCTATGGCGAGCACAAAAGATTCTCCAACCCGCATACGTATCACGTCGGCGTCAGCCGTGAACTGTTCGACCTGCGGCGGCACCTGATTGAGGAACGGGGATCATGAGACAGGACGTCTTCTCCTCTGATACCGCGCTCCTTGTCGTGGATGTCCAGAATGATTTCTGTCCGGGAGGATCACTCGCTGTTGCAGGGGGGAATGCGATCATTCCCGTTATCAATACGTGGATGCCGCGCTTCACAACTGTTGTGGCGTCGCGGGACATGCATCCTGCGCAGACGGTTCATTTCCGGAAGTGGCCCCCCCACTGCGTTGCCGGGACTGCCGGTGCCGGATTCTGCAAAGGACTGCACACAGAGCTGTTCACGCTGGTAGTCGACAAGGGGACGATGGACATCGATGACGGCTATAGCGCTTTTGAGGCGACGAACGTTGATCTTGAACAGTGGCTGCGTGATCGTGGGATCACAACACTGTATATCTGCGGCCTGGCGACCGACTACTGTGTAAAGCAGACCGTGCTGGATGCACTGCAGAGGAAGTTTACCGTCCTGCTTATCAGAGCGGCCGTTGCGGCGGTTGGCGTCCATCCCGGCGATGGCGAGCGTGCGCTGGCGGCCATGACCGCCGCGGGAGCACGGCTGGTCTGACTGCAGCGGAGTTCATGGCTCCGGAAGCATGTGACGGGAACACAGATGGATGGTCATGCGTCAAAGTCATGATATGCAGAAAGGTGCGGCTGTGTCAGCAGAGAAGATGTCGTGCCGATATTCCTGAGGAAGATGAGGTGGTTGGGTCGTGATGCAAAGATGGACACTGAAATCTCTTGTCGCAGCAACTCTTGCTGTCATGATGATGCTGTCGCTTGCAGCTGTTCCGGGGACCTCTCTGGCTGTCTCGACAGGAGTCAATCCGGCTGACACCTATATCCGGGCCCACCTCAAGGATGTCGCCCAGCAGTATAACATTCCTTCGGTCATTCTTATGGCGATCGCTTATCAGGAGTCCGGCTGGCGACAATTCGACGCCAACGGAAATCCGGTCATCGGGGACAACGGTTCCTCTCAGGACATCGGCATCATGCAGATCAACAGTTCCGGCCGGACGGATGCCGACCGTCTCAGGAGCGATATCGACTACAATATCGAGACCGGCGCAAAGATGCTGGATAGCAAGTGGAAGCTGGCTCCCGGCATCGGGGATCGCGACCGCAACGTCCTGGAGAACTGGTATTATGCGATCTGGGCATACAATGGTCTTTCTTCGACCAACAATCCCAATACGCCTGGTGGCAGGCACTATCAGGACAAGATCCTTGCTCTTATGGCGAAACAGGTTCTTGGAAGCGACGGTCAGCCGCTCTGGACCCCTGTGACCGTTACAGCTCCCCAGGCTTCAACGATCGCCGACCCACCGGTCTGGATCCCCACCCCGCAGCCCGTGCATTATGGCGACCTGTACGGAGGCTTCAGTCAGGGAGACAACTTCCGTGTTCTCGAAAGTCCGGCTGGCACGGTTGTCTCAACAGAGTCGGCGACGCCGGTCAGCTTTCTGGTCCAGAATGTGGGAACAACGACATGGGACTCAACGTATCTGCCGGTGCTCGCCGTGGGAGATCCAACTGTCAGGACGCTGTCGGGAAACACCCTGACAGGCAGTGTCCTGCCGGGCGGTACTGTGACGGTATCGTTTGAGATCCCGTCGGGTCTGTCCGCCGGGGCTCTGAGCGTGTCTCTCACGATGCAAAAGGGTTTATCGGCGTTCGGTGTGGCATGGACGACGCAATTGACTGTCTCGGACATCATCGCGGTGCCCACGATGCCGGAGAGTGCCGTACTCGGCAGTGTTGTCTCCGTTCCGTATCGTATTACAGGTAAAGATTCCATGACGGTAACGCCTGCTTTTGAGTTGCGGGATGTGCAGGGAAATCTTGTCGAGAGTTCTGAACAGGTGGCGTTGAAGTATGGCGGAACGCCGGTAGGTTTGTCATCGCTGACGCTTCCCGATGAGAAGACGGGGGAGATCCGCTTTTTTGTGGGAGATATTACCTCCGGGCTGCTGCAGCCGGGTGAATATGAACTGACAGTCCGCTTTACGGCGGGTGCTTCGGCAACGCCGGGGGTTGCGGGGACGGTGGCGTTTGCAAGTGCAACGCACAAACTGCAGATCCTGGCGCCTTCCAAACCGGGGTTGCTGATCGTCGATTCATCGCCCGTGGGTGCCGCTGTTTCCGTTGACGGCGTGTCGCAGCCTCTGCTGACGCCTTGTGCTGTGCAGACGACCGCGGGGATACACACAGTGCAGCTTACCGAGGCTCATTCGGCGTCCTTCAGTGCGACCGTGGATACAACGGCGGCGCCGGCGGCGCTCGTGACTGCAAAGCTGGTTCCTCTCTCCAGTACACCTGCAGTTCTGAATCCGTCTCCTGTCAACCTTGATTTCGGCGTCCTCAAGACGGGAGCCGGCGTCACCGGACAGCTGATTATGCGTGTCACTGGTTCTTCCGGACAATCCGGCGTCGTTTCGACCTCAGCGGATTGGATCCGCGTGAGCCCGCTGATATTTACAGGGAGCCAGACATTTACGGTAGGCATTGATGCCCGCTGGATCAATCCGAATACGAACAATACGGGTACGATCACCTTCGCAATGGGCACAGCATCGGTGACTGTTCCCATCAAAGCGGGATTTGCTCCAACGCCGACGGTTGGTTTTGTCCTTGCACCGAGGAGTGTCCAGGTCAACCAGGACGATGAGTTCGATCTTAATCTGACGGCACGTAATATGCAGATGCTCTTTGATCATGTTAACCTTACCGTGGCATGGGACCCTGGTCTTGTCACGCTGGAAGGGGCGACAGGCACTGTTTCCCTGAAGACTCCCATCCCGGCCCCATCGGCTTCCGGGATCCTGCAGATTCAAAGTGATGTTACTGGCCTGTCAAGTGGAGAGACCATTCTTGCCATGTTGCGTTTCAAAGCGATCACGGCGACGGGAAAAACCGGGGTCA
>CAZEWU010000097.1:0-5641 GCA_964516155.1 uncultured Caldisericota bacterium | reverse complement strand
CGGCGTATCCTTCGACGGCTGAGCGGACGTAGACAACGTCATCCAGCTCGAGGTAGTTGTGCTGGTCCACGAGGACATAGAACTCCAGCGATGAAGCAGGTTTGGTGCCAAGTACAAACCCGATCGGTATTGCCTCTCCCATCCGTTCTCCTTTGCGCTGCCCTTTTATGACATTGGTTAGTATAGCGCAAAAAGAGGACGGCGTATCAATGTGCAGTCAGGACGGTGGTCGTGATCCTGCTGCGGACGACCGTCAGTCAAAATCTTGCTGCAGGAGGACGGCGGCGTGTTCTTCCTGGGCTGGTCCGTAGATGTTCTCGCCAGGATCGCCGGCCAGGGTGCACAGCACGATGAGCCGGACCTGCCCGATCAGCGCGGCCCCGGCAGGGCGCGCAGGCCCAGGAGGCCGAAGATCACGGCAAGGACCACCAGCCCGAAGAATACGGCGGCATCGGCGCGGTGCGATTTGCGCAGGGCGGCCTTCCGCGCCGGGGCGGCTTTGAGGAAGAGCAGCCCGCTGACCGGAACCAGGATCAGGAAGATGATCGCCAGCAGGGCAAGATAAAAGTGCGGCAGGGTCGGCCTGAGGGCCTTTGTTACAAGGAGACCAGCAAAGCCGGCCAGGACGATGAGCAGACCAAGTCCTCCCAGGAGTTTGTGGAGGCTCAGGTTGCGGCTGCCGCGGTCGGTGGCGCCGACGGCTCCTGCAGCCAGCAGGACGACGACTCCCGTTACCATCAGGATGACGTGAACAGTGATACTCATAAGGACCTCCCCGTGCAGGATATGAAATCTGCCTCCAGCATGCCGCATTTCCACGGAGATGCAAATGTCCGTTTTTCTGTTAAAAACTGTCCGTTCCTGTACCGTCGGAATGCTGTATTTATGAAATGTCTCAAAGGCCCGCTCCTGGAGCCTGCTTTTGAAGCACATGTGCGGAGTATTGACAAAAGAACAAATCGTGAGTATAAAATGAACATAAACGAACATCGAGGTGCTCGAATGAACGGTGAGAATCGTAGTGCAGAGATCTTGAAGGAAATTGAAGCACGAGGCTCAGTCAGCGTTGTTGACATGGCCAAGCGGTTTACTGTTTCCGAGATGACGATTCGACGTGATCTTGCCGATCTGGAGAAGGAAGGACTGATCCGGCGCGTGCACGGAGGTGCAGTCAGCGCGCGGGGTCGCAGTTATGAACTTTCCCTGCTGGTCCGGTCCAGTGAGAATATCGAAGCCAAACAACGTATCGGAAAGTGTGCGGCAAGCCTGGTGGCCGATGGCGACAGTATCGCCATCGACAGCGGGACGACGGCCCTGGAAGTAGCCAGGTGCCTGGCGAAACGGCGCAACCTGACGGTCGTGACGCCCAGTCTGCTGGTGGCCAATGTCCTGGCCAACTGTTCCGACATCCGGCTGGTGCTGACCGGCGGGATCGTGCGGCCCGAGGAAGGGTCGCTGGTCGGAGACCTGGCTCAGCGGGCGTTTCAGGGGCTGTATGTCGACCGCCTCTTCCTGACGGCCGCGGCGGTAGACGTCGAAGCGGGGTTCACGGAGTACAACTGGGACGACGTGCTGGTGAAACGGGTCATGATCCGCAGCGCGACCGAAGTGATCGCCATCGCCGATGCCAGCAAGTTCAATCACGTCGCGTTTGCCCAGACGGCGCCTCTCTCGGCCATTCATCAGTTCGTGACCGACCGTGCTCCGACCGGGGCGCTCGCGGAAGCGTTCGCGCGCAACAAGGTCGTGGTTCATATCGCCGGGGAGGAAGACATCCCGGATACTGAGGATGAAAAACAGGGTTAGGGAGGTGGCGCTGGAAAAACAGGCGGTTGGACGTACAGATCGCCGGCGGCTGTCTGAACGCCGGCCGGAAAGTACCAGTGTATGTTCTCGTAATCTGAGTCATGAGGGGGATTTGTATCATGGTTACTGCTTATAGCGCAGGGTTTGCGTTTATCATTGCAATCTTTTCCTTCCTGTCGATCATGCTGGTCCAGGCAACTCCTACATGCCTTGACCCCATCGTCGCGGGATTCTTTGTAGGCGCCCTGGTCAAAAATATCCCGTTAGGCCTGGCCATTGGCGCAACGCTCGAACTTATGTCGCTGGGCCTGTGGAACTACGGCGGCGCCATTGTTCCTGACTACTTCGTCGGCGCTGTTCTGGGAACGGCTTTCGCCGCTCTTACAAAACAGCCGCAGGCACAGGCAATCGCTTCTGGAATCGCAATAGCCGTTCCTGTCGCGGTGTTTATTTCACAGCTGGATATCTTCTTCTGGTCGGTTTCAACTTTCTTCATCCACAAGGCTGATACCTATGCTGAGAACCACAATGACAGGGGAGTCAGCCGCATGCATCTCCTGGGTCTGATGCCCTGGTACATCACCCGTTCTCTGGTCATGTTCTTCGCCATCTGGCTTGGTGCAACGCCTATTCAGCATCTGATCGCTTCCATTCCAGCATGGCTGACCAATGGTCTGACCACGATGGCCGCGATTCTGCCGGCCCTTGGTTTTGGTATTCTGCTTACCTACCTGCCCATCGAAAAGTGGTGGTCCTTCTTTATCATCGGATTCGTGCTCTTTGCGTATCTCAAAGTCCCGCTTCTCGGTGTCGCTCTGGTCGCATTGGCCATTGTCATCATTTACGCCTCGCTGGCGCAGCAGGGGAAGGACACTGCTGAATCGAGCGATGTCTCCGAGATTGGTGCGGGGATGTCCAAGGATGAGACCAGCAACGTGACGCATGCCGACCTCGTCAAAGCCATGTGGCGCCACAACTTCACGCTTGAGTTCTCGTGGAACTGGGAACGTATGCAGGCCCTCGGGTTCTGCTGGTCCATCATGCCCGTTCTGCGCAAGGCGTATCCAAAGGATGACGATTATTATGCCGCTATCAAACGTCATCTCGCTTTCTACAACTGCAACCCGTCCATTGGTTCTCCGACTATTTTTGGCGCTGTCTGCGCCATGGAAGAGCATCACCAGTCCGAGATGGCTGAAAGCCTCAAAGTCAGCTTGATGGGCCCGTTCGCCGGTATCGGTGATACCTTTGACGCCGTTCTCGTGAAGCCGCTGCTCGCTGTCTTTGCTGCCGCCCTTGCTCTGCAGGGAAATGCAGCCAGCGTCTGGATCATGCTCGTCGGCTGGATCGGTCTTGTCTGGTTCTTCCTCAAGTTCCCGGGATTCTGGCTTGGCTATCATCAGGGATTGCATCTCCTGAAGCAGGTCAGTTCCGGTGTCATCGCCAAGCTTACAGAATATGTGGGTATGGCCGCCCTGGTCGTCATGGGCGCCTTCGTTCCCAGCATTCTGTCCGGCGTCTCGACCAAGGTAGAGTTCACCAAGACCGTTCTGATGGAAGGCAAGAAGATTGCGCAGACCGTCAAGCTGCAGGATACGTTTGATAAGATCCTGCCGTATGCGATCCCGCTCGTCCTGACATTCTTTGTTTACTATCTCCTGAAGAAGAAGCACTGGACGAATGTTCGCGTTCTTCTCGTCATGATCGTAATCGGTATTGTTCTTGGAGCTTTCAGGATCCTGTAAATACTGCAGTTTTCCGGCGGGCCGCCAGAAGGCGGCCCGCTCCGTGGAGAGGAGAGAGAAGCCATGAACCTGGAAAGAAGATATACGCGGCTGGTTGCCTGCGACCTGGATGATACGCTGCTGGACAGCTCATCCAGTATCACCGAAGCGACCTGTGTCATCCTCCGTTCGGCGCTCGCCGACGGCAGGACGGCGCTGACTGTGAGCACAGGGCGCCAGCTGCTGTCGCTGCACGGGTATATCCGTCAGTTGCAGATCACCGAGGTCCCCATCATCGCCGAGACGGGTGCCGTTCTGTTCGATCCCGTCTCATATGAAGCTGTGCGGGAGTGGCTGCTGCCGGAACCGGTCATCCGGGCGGTCATGGGTCTCATGGAGGAACGCGACTGGGGATGCACGGTGTATCTGATCCGGGGCGAACACGTCGAGACGCTGGTGCGTCCGGGAGACGCGGTCATTATGGATTCCGAGTTCCGGGACACGCTGAAATTGACTGTTCCGTTTGCCCTGAAGGAGTGGCCCGGCGTCATGGAAGCGGACAGGTGGCGGAAGATCTGTATTCTTGGCCCCGCTCCCCGCATGCGGGAGCTGGACGGAACGATGCGCGCGCGGCTGGGCGATACGGCCCAGGTGGAGCGTCCATCGGAAGAATGCATGGATATTCTGGCCGCCGGGGTCAACAAGGGCTCCGCCCTTGCCGCCCTGGCGCAGCTGCTTGGTGTGCAGACCGATCAGGTCATGGCGATCGGTGACAGCCCCGCCGATATCAGCATGATGGACGTGGCGGGCGTGCCGGTGGCTGTCCGCAATGCATGTCCGGAAGTGAAGAAGCGCGCGCAGTTCATCACGCTCTCCAATGACGAGGACGGCGCGGCCCTGGCCGTCGCTGATTTTGTTTGTGGTCGTTATCACGCAACCGCGCAAGCGTTGCGGGACGAATAGATGAAAGGAAGGAGTTTTCAATCATGAAACAGCAAAAGATGATCAACGAAATCAATGACACCATTCCGACCCTGGAGCGCCTTGAGCAGGATGGCCGTACGGACGTCGAGCGCGTTGCGAAGGCAGTGAGGGAGATCAATCCATCACTGGTGGTCGAGAGTTCGCGCGGCTCTTCTCTGCATGCGTGCATCTACGGACAGTATATCTTCGGTTCCCTGCTGCACCTGCCTGTGGCCCGCGCCATGGGATCCCTCTATACGGATGAGCAGCAGTATCCTGTACTGAAGGACGCAGTTATGTTCACCATGTCCTCCCGCGGAGAGACGGATGATGTCTGTTCCGCCGCCCGGCACAACGTGAAGGACGGCGTGCCCACCTTCGGGATCAGCAACAACGTCAAGAGCACCCTGGCCGGCATCGTCGGTGCCGATCACCTGATCCGCATGTGCGCCGGCGCCCCGGAAGAGAGCTATGCGTTTACCAAGACCGTCGTGAGCTCCATGACGATCCTGCTCATGCTGGCCCACGCCATCCGCGGCGAACGTTTTGACATCGGCCTGGTGACCGCCGCTTTCCGGGACATTCTCAGTCATGAGGAAGAGGTCGCGCAGCTGGCCGCCAAGTTCCAGTACACGCAGGACTTTGTCATCCTGGGCACCGGCTACAACTACGGCACCGCCCTGGAATCCGCTCTCAAGATCAAGGAGACCTGCCTGGTGCACTCCGAGGGGACGTCTTCCATCGAGGTCCAGCACGGCCCCATCTCTATCCTGAACCGCTAGATCCCGGTGATCCTGTACGCTCCCAGGGACGCTTCGCTCCGGCAGAACATCGACGTAGCCGCCAAGATCAGGGCAAAGCAGGCGCGCATCCTCGTGGTCTCCAATGACGATCAGGCGCTCGCTCTGGGCGACTGGTCCTTCCGCCTTCCGTCGGTCGATCCCACCATCGCTCCTATCGCCGGTGTGGTTTTTTCCCAGCTCTTCGCCTATTACCTTTCGCAGGCACGCGTCATTGATACCAACGATCCGCAGTTCAACTAGGAGCAGCGTATGCAGGAACATGAATATGTCGTCAATGCAGCCGTAGGACTTCATGCGCGCCCGGCTGCTCTGCTGGTGCGGACGGCGGCAAGGTTCGCCTCCAGG
>CAZEWU010000096.1:0-5658 GCA_964516155.1 uncultured Caldisericota bacterium | reverse complement strand
CTCGGCGCTCAATATGCTGTACAATGCCGCCTTCAACCCCGAGATCATGCAGAGTACGAGCGCACAGGATCGCAGGATCGCGTTCAGCCTTGCGTTTTCGGCCGGCACCATTGCTTCCGTCTTCGCCTGTCTCATCGGCGGCCTGCTTCCCCACATGTTTCAGCAGCTGGGGGCGACAACGTTCATGAGTCTCCGGCTGACGTTGATCATTGCCGCATTCCTGGTCACGTCCAGCAGCTGTGTCTTTGCGCAGGTCAGGGACCACCCGCTCAGGGCGGCAGATCAGGAGTACAGAGAGGAAGGCGACATCTGTATCACCGACGACGCGCCGGGCTGGCGGCATTCTGCTGTACAATATATCGTTGCGCAGGTCATCATCGGCCTGGGCGCAGGGCTCAGCATCCCATATCTGAACCTGTATTTCGTGGACCGCTTTCACGCCGGCACGGTCATGGTCGGCAACCTGTTTGCAGTCAGTAACGTCGTCCTGAGTATCTGCGGTCTGCTGGCCCCGATCCTCGCCCGGCGCATCGGCCCGCTCTGGACCGTCCTCCTGACAAATGGTATCTCCCCCCTCTTTCTGGTCATCATGGCTTTCACCCGCAACACCGCCCTGGCCGCCGTCGCCTTCTGGATCCGCTCCGGTCTCATGATGTGTTCCAACCCGATCATCAACCAGTTCTGTCTGGAGCTGGTTCCCGAACATCGCCGGTCAGTAGCTCAGAATGTTTTTCAGATGGCATGGACCGGGGCATGGGCCGTCTCAGCTGCGATCGGCGGGTGGATGATCCAGAAGAGCGGTTATACCGTTCCCATGCTGCTTACAGCAGCATGTTACCTTGTCTATGTCGTCGTCTTTGCCTGCTTCTTCCGGTCGCACCCCGCCATGCAGAAAGCACGGGCAGCGGGCGCTGGAATCCTGGAGAACTGATCCTGCTTCTCAGGTCCCCTTGTGTCTGCCAAGCCGGGGCATGAGGCCCGGCGCCTGTGGTTTTGGCGGTTTCTCACCTGTCAGCAGGGCATGCAGCTGGGCGATCCTGTCCCGCAACCTGGCGGCTTCCTCAAACTCCAGCGCCTCGGCATGCGTCAACATCTCTTCGTTCAGGTGAATGACAAGCGCCTGCACTTCGCTCGGCGACATCTTCTGCAGCAAATCTTTACTGAGCTGCTCTACCTCGTCCGGTTTCTTCCACGGCAGGTCGATGAGTTCCGAGATCGCCTTGTGGATCGTCTGAGGTGTGATATTATGCTCCCTGTTGTAGACAAGCTGATATTCCCTGCGCCGGCGGGACTCCGCCATGGCACGGCTCATGGAACCGGTCACTTCGTCCGCGTACATGATGATCGTCCCCGAGACGTTGCGCGCGGCACGGCCCATCGTCTGCAGAAGAGACGTCTCGCTGCGCAGAAACCCCTCTTTGTCGGCATCCAGGATCGCGACCAGTGAAACCTCGGGGAGGTCCAGCCCCTCGCGCAGCAGGTTGACCCCTACCAGGACGTCGATCTCACCGGCACGCAGCTGTTTGAGGATGCGTACCCGCGCCAGGGCGTCCAGATCACTGTGCAGGTACTGCGCCTTGACCCCCTCCTGCTGCAGGTAGTCCGCCAGAAGTTCAGAGCTCTTCTTGGTCAGAGTCGTTACCAGGACCCGTTCCTGACGTTCGATCCGCGTGCGGATCTCGCCAACAAGATCGGGGATCTGGTTCTTGCTGGGACGCACTTCAATGAGCGGGTCGACGAGCCCCGTTGGGCGCAGGAGCTGCTCCGCCACCTGCGCAGAGATCCCCAGTTCATATTCCGACGGCGTGGCGCTGACAAAAACAGCCTGGTCCACATACTTCATGAATTCGTCAAAGGTGAGAGGACGGTTGTCCAGCGCCGACGGCAGACGGAAACCATAGTCGACCAGCGTCTGCTTGCGTTGCCGATCACCGTTGAACATGCCCCGGATCTGCGGAACACTGATATGCGATTCGTCGATAAACAGCAGAAAATCTTTGGGCAGAAAGCTCAGCAGTGTGTACGGCTGCGACCCCGGTTTGCGGCCGCTGAAGTAACGGCTGTAGTTTTCAATGCCGTTGCAGTAGCCCGCCTCCCGCAGCATCTCGATGTCGTTCTTGGTGCGTTCCTCGATGCGCTGAGCTTCGACGAACTTGTTGAGAGACTTGAAGTACTCGACGCGTTCCTGCATGTCCTTCTGGATCAGCGCAATGTACTTTTCGATGCGCTCCTGGCTTGTCACGAACTGGGCGGCGGGGAAGAAGATGAACTCCTTGTACTCCTTTGTCACCTGGCGCGATCCCTGGCTGAACTCCTGGATCTTCTCCACAGTCCCGTCCAGGCCGAGGCGGATACGGATGCCGGTCTCGGTTTCCTTGGGAAGGACCTCAAGCGACTCGCCCCTCACGCGGAACGTACCTCCCTTGCCAAGGTCGTCCACCCGCTCGTACCGCAGTTTGATGAGCGCGCGTACGATATCGTCGCGCTTCATTTTCGCCCCCTGCGTCACAGTAAGCAGCCCCTCGCGATACTCCTCGGGAGAATCCCATCCATAAATACAGCTGACCGAACTGACGACGATCACATCTTTGCGCTCAACAAGCGACCGGATCGTAGAGTGGCGCAGGCGCGCAATGTCGTCATTGATGTCGGCGTCCTTGGCGATGTACAGATCGATCGTCGGGACATAGGCTTCCGGCTGATAGTAGTCGTAGTAACTGACAAAATACTCAACGGCGTTCTCGGGGAAGAAATTCTTGAACTCACTGTACAGCTGAGCGGCCAGGGTCTTGTTATGACTCAGGATCAGGACCGGCCGGTCAAACTCTTTGATGACGTTGGCCATCGTGAACGTCTTGCCGGATCCCGTGACGCCGACAAGCGTCTGAAACCGGTCGTTGTCCCGGACGCCCTGAATGAGCTTGGCGATCGCCTGCGGCTGATCTCCTGATGGTTGAAACGGCGCATGCAGCTTAAAGATTCCCATAAGATTATTCTACCTGAAAACACCCGGACCGCCAGAGCAGGATCAAGATTCCATCAACTCATAAACCGCTTGCTCAGTCTTGTTACCAGTCCATCAGGAACAAATCTCGGCGCAATCGCGATAAACCTGTTGGAAGCACCCGGGATAACGACACGCCTGCCGGAAAGAAGAGCGCGGTATCCGGCCGCCGCGACGGCATCCGGCTTCGAGGTCGTTGCAGCAAAGAGCTTTGTCGCATCCATTTCGGCCCTTTTTCCGAACCCGGTGACCGTCGCACCCGGGCACAAAGTGGTGACTGTCACACCCGTCCCTTTCACTTCTTCAGCAAGGGCACGCGAGAAGCTCAGGACGTATGCCTTGGAAGCCGAGTAGACAGCGGCATAAGGTGCCGGCGCAAATGATGCAATAGAGCCAAGATTCAGAATCCTTCCCCAGCCGCGTTGCAGCATGCCGGGCAGAAACAGCCGGGTCAGGCTCGTGAGTGTGAGAATGTTCACCTGCAGCATCTGAAGATCGCGTTTCAAGTCCGCTTCCGCGAACGGGCCGTGAGTCCCGAATCCGGCATCGTTGACAAGGATGTCTACCGGCTCAGCCCCTAATTCAGCAAAGATCTCCGCGGGAGCCGCCGCCTCTGAAAGATCTGCGGCAAGAGACCGTACCGTGATGCCGGCCACCCCATTCAGTTCCTTCGCCACAGCATCCAGTCCCTGCTGATTACGCGCGACCAGGATCAGATTGCAGCCGTCGGCAGCCAGCAACCGGCTCAGTTCACGACCGATGCCGCTTGACGCACCTGTTACAAGCGCTGTTTTGCCCTTCAGTTTTTTTTCCGTCATGGTGTTGTCTTCTCCTCCCTGTACCTTATCGTTTTCTGTCCCGGGAACATCAGAGTTCACGGGCCCAGCCAAGAACCATCCCCGCAGGAGCGGAACCTCCGAGTTCCAGATACGCCTGCTCGACGTTCATTGCATGGGCTTCACGATTCGCATCCGGATTACGGAACAGCATACCTGAACATGCTGAAGCGGCGTCCTGCACCACTCCATGTGCAGCAACAACAGGTCCGATCAGACATCGCAGTTCTGTCAGATACGCATGATCTGCATCAAGGCGCGCCCGGACTTCCTGCGGACTTCGCGCGACAGCACCATGCCCGGGAACGAGCAGCCGGATGTCCATACCGGAAAGGATGGCAAGCGTCCGTTCATATGAACTGAAGCTATCGCTGATAAACGGAATCTCCTGATCGCTCAGAAGATCGCCGGCCCACAGGCAGGCCGCCTCAGCATCGTAAATGACAAGATGATCCCGGGCATGTCCCGGCGCATGAACAAGCAGCACCCGCAGGCCGCCTACCATGAGCGGAAGGATACGGTCAACAGTGACAGTCGGCGTGGGAGCATGGAAACTCACCTCAGGTCTTCCACCGGCCGACGTCAGGTACCGCCGGATTGCGGCCTGGATCTGCGCATGGTGAACGCTGACCTCGTCGGTGTAGTATCGATGAGCAATAATATGAGCTTCCGGGAAGAACCCTGCTCCCAGCAGGTGGTCCCAGTCATGATGGGTCAGGACAACAGACTCGACGGTCAGGCCCTGTTCTCCGCAGAACGCAGCAATATCCCCGCACTCACCCGGCAGCAGGGCGGGATCGATGAGCGCGGCACTGCGCCCGTCGTGAAGAATGCCCGTGTTCATCCTGAGGTCGCGGCACTGCGCGACCCAGAGATGCGGCGTCAGAGCTTCAAACTGCAGGTTCATCGGCGGCAAAAGGCAACCAATCCTTCCGCATCAAACTGACCATGCTGCCACCCCGTATATCGTAGATTTATCCATGACACGTATACAAACGGCACCTCTGCATCTCATCATGCACCTCTATGTCGCCTTGGTCAAAGTCACTGTTACCGTGCGCGTCCTGGCATCGAACTGAATGACCGCTCCAAACGCCTCCGTGATGAATCGCAGCGGCAGCATGGTACGGCCCTGGATGATCCGCGGCACGACCTTGGGATTGTCTGGATCGATAGAAACGGATTTGCCGTTGACCTTTGCCGTCGGTTTTCCGATCCACAATTCCACCTTTCTGGCGCCCACCGTCATGGTCACCTTCTGATCTTTCTGACTCCACAGGACCTCGGCCCCCAGCGGCGTCGCGATGTACCGCACCGGCAGGATGGTCCGGCCCTCTTCAATCACGGGAGCCGTGTCCATGGGAACCGTCACACCGTTCATGACCGCTGTTGGTTTATTGAGTGTAAAAACAATGACCACCCTGGTGACCGGATTGGAAACAACAACAGGCTGTGCATTCACGGGGCCGGCGGGGTTGCTGACGTTTCCCTTACTGTCTTCAGCCATGATCCAGTAATAGTAGGTCGCACGTTCCAGCGGCCCACGATCGATGAACTCAGTCGCATCCGGTTTGGCAGTACCTATCAGCTCTGCTGTTTCAAGATCGGCCGCCCCCTGACGCCGGTAAATGTCATACTGGGTCACCGTGAATGTTCCTGAAGTGGAAGCATGCCAATCGATACGTACTCGCGCCTGTTCACCGGTTGCAACGAGCGAGGACGGAGCACCGGGAAGAACAAAGTGCTGGCTGACCTTGATGCTGCTGCCGCCCATGGTATTGCGAACGATGGTATTACCAAGCGTGACGGTCCCGCGCA
>CAZEWU010000095.1:0-5698 GCA_964516155.1 uncultured Caldisericota bacterium | reverse complement strand
GGGAACAGCAACGATAGACGCTGCGACCGGTGTCCTGACAGGAACAGGCCTCGGCACCGTTATCGTCACGGCGACCGCTCATGACGGTTCACACGTCACAGGTACGGCAACGATCACTGTGACAGCTCCGGTCTCTCCTGTCCTTGTAACAGGTATCACGGTCACAGGTGCAGGCGGTGCGACCACCGTTGTTGATGGGATGATTCTGGCAATGAACGCAACAGTTCTTCCAGCAGACGCAACGGATAAGACGGTCACCTGGTCTGTGGCGCCGGGCACGGGAACAGCAACGATAGACGCTGCGACCGGTGTCCTGACAGGAACAGGCCTCGGCACCGTTATCGTCACGGCGACCGCTCATGATGGTTCACACGTCACAGGCATGGCGATAATTACCGTCGTCATTCCTGTCCCTGTACTGCCTGTTGTCAGTACATACAATCTCACTGTCAGCAATGTGGGCCATGGCGACGTGACCCTTACGCCGGCAGGCGGATCTTATTACTACGGTACCGTTGTCACTCTTACTGCTACTCCCGCCATTGGCTACGTCTTCACCGGCTGGTCCGGCAGTATCACGGGCAGAACGAACCCTGCGACCATCACTATGGATGACAACAAGACGGTCACTGCTATGTATGCTCCTCGCGCTGCGTCTCCTCAGCGCGCTGTAGTCCTCACGATCGGGAGCAAGACTATGATTGCGGATGGTATCGGCGTCGCATTGGATGCTCCAGCTGCAATTGTCGAAGACCGCACGTTTATTCCTATGCGCGCTCTTGTAGAGTATCTGGGCGGTTCCATTACCTGGAATGCCCGGACGCATGTGTCCACTATCCAGGTGCGCGGCACGACTATTGTCTTTACTGTTGGTGAAGCTACGGCGCTTGTCAACGGCAAGAGCCTCGCCATTGATCCCAAGAACAGCAAAGTCGTTCCTGTTATCATGTCGGGTCGCACTATGCTTCCTCTGCGTTTCGTGGCAGAAAACCTCGGTTTCCGGGCTATCTGGGACGCGCAGCTCAAGACGATCACCATTAACTGGGACGATTAGTCTCGTTTCAATCTGAGTTGTTTCTCCGGGCCCGCCAGTAATTGGCGGGCCCGTTGCTTTCTGATTTGCAGTCAGCCGTGGGAAGAGGATCATGATGCCGGCGAGGGCTGACAGTTGAATTCCGGAGAAGGATGGCAATATGATGAACAGCGAATGGACGATTGCCCGGGGATATACCGGCACATATAGTGTATACTATAATTCGATCGTGCTGCAAAGGAGATTACCTGATGAAGAGAGTCCTGTCGATAGTTGTTGCCCTTGGCATAGCTGTCAGTCTGCTCGCGGGTGCCGGCGTTCGTTCGGTGGAGGCGGCTGTGACGCTTACTGTGACGCCATCCGGCAACTTCGTCGGCGGCATTGACGCGAGGGGTGTAACGCCTGTTGATGGCGCCTGTATTGTCGCAAGCATCACCGATAGCACTCATGCCGTTGTCGATGTGACCAGGGTGGGTGCCGGCGCGTTTGGCACTGTTCCCAACGTCAGTGTTTTTCGAACGACGTCGGCGACTTCCACTGATCCACACTGGGCCGCATCCGGGGACCAGTGGATCAGTTTCGCCGGCGGCTACACATTTGTTCCCGGCGACCGCATTGCCGTTACCGCTGCCACGAGAAACGGCGCCGGCACGATCATCTCCTGCAATACTCCAACGACGCTGGCGAAGGTCCATGTGACGGCTGCTGCTGTCGGTGCCATCAGTCCTGCTGTCAGGAAGGCCGTCGGTGTCACCTCCTCCACTGATCTGGCCTGGGAGGTCACCGGTAACCACACGATCGTATTTACTACGACTGCAGGGCTGCATGCTCTTGATGTTCTTGAAATCTCCATGGTCCAGGCAAGTCCGGCTGTTCCTGCGGCGGCGTTCCTGATAGTCGGTGGTGTCGCCACTGCCGGAAACGTGGCAAGCGCTACATGGCAGGATACCACGGGAGCATCCCACACTGCATCCTATACGGTGGTGACGGGCGACACCATCACAACGGTCACGACGCGATTGAAACATGCCATTAACGCTGTGGCGGGTGGCAACGTCATCGCCGTCAATGCCAGTACCTCGGCGATCATGCTGACGCAGACGGTCGCCGGCGCGGTCGGTAATGGCAGGAAGCTGGGGACGGGTACGACTGCTATCGCTCCTGCTCTTACTATTCGCACGCTCGGCGGGCTGACTTCACCGATCCTGGTCGAAAAAGGCAAGAGTGTTCAGCTCGTCGCAGTTGACCGTACCGGTGCTGTTGTCACCGCCGTATGGACGTCCAGCCTGCCCGCCATTGCAAGCATCAGTCCCGGCGGACTGGTGATGGGAGTGAGAGATTCAGGGATCTCGCTGGTCACTGCCAGTTCCGGCCCGTACAGCGGTTCATTGGTAGTCATTCCTATCCTTCCGCAGACGATCACCGGTCTTGCTGTGGGCCTTGTCCCCACCCGCGTCAGGGTGGCCGGACGGCAGCAGTTTTCAGCGATCGCTACGAGCAAGGCGTATGCTGGTCTTGATTATACGACGCGGGCGGTCTGGAAGGACACCCTTCATATCGCTGCTATTTCCAACGTTGCGCCCGCCCAGGGACTCCTGACATACAGTGCGGCTGAAACCGGTACTGTTTCTGCGCGTGCCGCCGGGCTTACGACGACAGTCACAGTCAAGATCAACGCAGCCGGTGCCGTCACGATCGCAGCGATCCCTGTTGTTGTCAAGAATGAGAAGGTCGTCGTCCTGACGATCGGCAGCAGCATCGCAACTGTCAGCGGCCACGCCCGGACGATCGAAGCTGCTCCTGAGATCGTCAATGGCCATACCTTTGTCCCGATCCGTTTCATTGCCGAGACTTTTGGCGCCATAGTCGGGTGGCTTCCTGAAAACAAAGGCATCACGATGACTCTTGGCGACACGACCATCGGTCTTCAGATCGGTACTGCAATTGCGGTCATCAATAAGGACGTCGTCGCTCTCGATGCTGCTCCGTATATCAGGAACAGCCGCATGATGGTTCCTCTCCGCGTCGTCTCCAGATCATTTGGCAGTGATGTGACCTGGAATGCTGCCAGGCGTACCATCACTATCACCCGTCTGCTCCCGTAGCATCGAGTTTCATCGTCCCTTCCCGGGATCTTTTGTCTGGAGCCTGCGTATGCCGGTCCAGGACGGAGGACTCGTCCGGCGTACGTATGGAGATTCGCCGTCGTATTTATTACTGCACAGGTGACGTCGGTGACTGGATCCTTGAGAAGAATGGCAACATGATGAATGGTGAATGAACGATTGCATGGGGATATGTTGCTATATATAGTGTATAATAAATAATAATATTTGACCAGGCCGCTTGTGTGCGGAGGACCTGGGTCCTGGTACGACGCGCCTTGAAAACTGAAGGGGAAGAGAGCACGTGGTTCCCGGATTGAGTAAAGATTACCCATCCCGGTGTGCCTTAACATCACAGACTTTATTAATCCGGCGTTTCGTCCGTGTTCTCCTGTCTTGACCTGCTCCAGCGGCACGGTTTCCGTGCCGATCGGTCTTATGACACAATGTCTATTTAGCGAATCTTGAAAGGAGATCAACCAATGAAGAAATTCCTGTCTATATTTGTCGTCCTTGCCATGGCGTTCAGTCTGTTCGCAGGCGCCGGCGTCCGTTCAGCGAAGGCTGCTGCGACGCTCACCGTGACGTCATCCGGCAGCTTTGTCGGTGGAGCCGATGGTTCGGGCGCGCAAGGCGTCGATGCCATCGGTACCGTTGTAAGTATCACTGACGGTACACATGCTGTTGTGGACGTAAGCACGGCAGGCGCCGGCTCTTTTGGCGCGGCGCCCAATGTCAGTGTTCTCCGGACCGTCGCGGGCGAGACTTGCTCTGACCCGGACTGGGCTACCTTGGGGGACCAGTGGATCACCTTTGCAGGCCCCGCCACATTTGCCGTCGGTGACGCCATTACCGTTGCAGCTTCCACGACGAACGGCGTCGGCACGATCATCTCCTGCAATGCCCCGACGACGCTCGCCTATGTGCATGTAACGACCGCCGCTGTCGGCGTCATCGGCCCCGTTGTCAGGAAGTCCGCCGGTACCGTTTCTTCCTCGGATCTGAACTGGGAGACCGCCGGCAGTCACACGATCATGTTCGCCGCTACTGCAGGGCTGAACGCTCTCGACACCCTTGATGTTTCTATGGTCCAGGCGGTCGCAGCCGCTCCCGCTGTGGCTTTCTTGACAGTCGGCGGTACCGTCACTGCCGGAAACATGGTGAGCGTCACATGGCAGGATACCACGGGAGCATCGCATACGGCATCCTATACGGCGGTGGCGGGCGATACCCTCGCAACTGTCGCTGTCGGGTTAAAAAACGCCATTAACGCCGTGGTCGGCGGCAACGTTATCGCTACCGGCACCAGTGCCTCCGTCCTTGCGTTGACGCAGACGGTCGCCGGCATCGCCGGCAATGGCAGGACGCTGACGACCAGCACCGGTACTGTGGCCACTTCTCTCACCCTCCATACTCTTGGCGGGCTGACCCAGCCGGTCTATGTTGAAATGGGCAAGACCATTCAGCTGGTGGCAGCCAACCCCGCTGGTGCGATTGTCGCCGCCACATGGACGTCCAATCTGCCGGCGGTCGCGACCGTCAACGGCAGTGGATTGGTGCTTGCAACAGCGGGTTCAGGCGTCGCATTGATCACCGCTACCTATGGCACATACAGTGGTCAGTTTGCGGTCATGGCCGTTCCTGTCCAGACCATCACCAGTCTCGCCGTCGTTCTCGTTCCCGCCGGCCTCAAGGTAGCCGGACAGCAGCAGTTTGGCGCCATCGGGTCAAATGCAACGTACAGCGCTCTGGACTATACCACACAGGCGGCCTGGGCGGATACGCTTGCCGTCGCCGCCGTTTCCAACGCTGCACCCGCGCAGGGTCTCATGAACTACAGTACGGCTGAGACCGGCACTGTTTCTGCATACGCTTCCGGCTTCACAAAGACGGTCGCGGTCACCATTAACGCCGCCGGTGTTGTTACGATCACAACGGCTCCTGTTGCGGTCAAGAAGGTCATCGTCCTGACCGTCGGCAGCAATACCGTGACGGTTGACGACAAGGCGGCTTCTATCGAAGCCGCTCCTGAGATCGTCAACGGCCGTACCTTTGTCCCGATCCGTTTCATTGCCGAGACTTTTGGCGCCACAGTCGGGTGGGTCCCTGCCACCAGGGGCGTCACGATCGTCCTTGGCACTGCCACCGTCAGTCTCCAGATCGGCAATAAGAATGCCGTCGTCAGAGGCGGCGGCATTGTTCTGGATGCCGCTCCGTACATCAAGAGCAGCCGCACGATGGTTCCTCTCCGCGTCATTACCGAGTCCTTCGGCGGCAACGTGGCCTGGGATCCCATCAACCATATCATTACCATTACCTATTTGCTTCCATAGCCTCACGACCCCCGCCTGCGGGTTGTTATTCCTCGCAGGCGGGGACCTGTCTTTGCATCATCAACAGTGTATAAACGACAATTCAGAAGACGGTTGGCACACATTGTGCACTATAGATGGTGGAAGAAGATTTGCGGTGTGTTCCTGCTCCTCGTTCTTCTCCCTGCAGTGCCGCTCAGCAACAAAGCCGCCTGTACGTGGCGATGAGCAGACACCACAGCGATGTG
>CAZEWU010000094.1:0-5736 GCA_964516155.1 uncultured Caldisericota bacterium | reverse complement strand
CATTCGCCTGCAGAGCAGACTCGCGCAAGATCTCCTTTACTCTGTCCAGATCGTTCAAAGCGTCCGGATTACACCCAGAGATCTCGACTACCATGTGTCTACCTTCGGTGCGCATTTCAGCCACCACCCCCTTTCAAAGATTAGTAAAGTAAGTCAAGGACATTACTTTAACGGGTAAAATCATACCAGAAATCAGTTGAATTGCAATGACATCAGGGATCATGTTTGAGTGGGGAAAGGCGCACATGTCATCATGATCTCATGCTGCGCCTCAAGGGTATAGGCTCTCTGTAAAAGAATGAACAACACAACTCCTGGAAGCCCGGACGCCACCGCTTAATGGTCAAGAGCTTCCCATGCAGCGTACTTCTGTCCGAACCAGAGACAACGGGTTCAGTCTGTTGGGATATCCGGTTTTTCGTCCATTTCGCCGGGAACGTCTTCGGCGTCCAGAACGGTCTGCGCAGCCTGAACATCCCCCTCGTCAACCAGGATATTGAAGGAACCGAATGGGCCCTGATAGACTGTACCAAACCCGTCTCTCACTGAGCGCTTGACCATCGCAGGAATACCAGAAGATGTAAGCATCCCCGCAATCATCTCAGCTTCAAGTTCATCAGAAGCAACTGTTATGACAACCAGTTTCGTTTTCATATTGTCAGTATACGCTAAAATCAGGTGTTGTATCATTGCTTCGCAGCAATGGCTTCATCATTGCATTTTGAGACTCCAGCCTTAAAATGAAAAGAGTAAGTCTGGGGAGGTAACTATGGTCAGAGTACGCTATGCACCGAGTCCCACTGGGCACATTCATGTCGGTAATGCCAGGACGGCTATTTTTAATTACTTGTTTGCAAGGCATGAACAGGGAACGTTTATCATGCGCCTCGATGACACAGATCTCGAGCGATCGACCGACGAGAACATCAGCTCTATGCTGGACGATATCCGCTGGCTCGGCCTGCAGTGGGATGAAGGATTTCTGAAGGGTGGAGATGTCGGGCCTTATCGCGAGACCGAACGAAGACCGCTCTATGACAAATATATACAGCAGCTCCTGGATGAGGACAAAGCGTACCGCTGCTTCTGCACCAAGGAAGAACTTGAAGAAGAACGCAAGAAAGCCGAGGCTGAACATCGCATCTACCGGTATCCCGGGACTTGCGCTCATCTGAGCAAAGAGCAGATCCAGCACAATCTCGCAGAAGGAAAGCCTTATGTGGTTCGACTGCGCATTCCTCAGGAAGACGTTACTATTCACGATCTTATCCGTGGTGAAGTTCAGTTCAAAGCCGAGGAGTTCGACGATTTTATTATCGCCCGGCAGAACGGGATCCCTATTTATAACTTTGCGACTGTCATCGATGACGCTCTGATGCATATTACGCACATTATCCGGGCTGAAGAACATCTCTCCAACACACCCAGACAGATCTTCATCTACCGCGCGCTGGGTTTTCAGGTGCCGGAATTTGCTCATGTCTCGTTGATCCTGGCACCAGACCACAGCAAACTATCCAAGCGCCACGGCGCTGTTTCTGTCGGCGAATACCGTATGCAGGGTTATCTGCCCGAGGCTCTCGTCAACTACCTCATCCTGCTGGGATGGTCTCCGAAAGACGACCGCGAATTCTTTACGATGGACGAACTGATCAAGGAATTTACCCTTGACGGCGTCGGTAAATCGGGCGCTGTATTCGATAAAAAGAAGCTTACCTGGATGAATCACATGTATCTCAGCAAGAAACCTGCTGCCGATATCCTGGCAATCCTCCAGCGTGATTTCAGCACCCAGTACCATGAATCCTTTGATGGCATTCCTGAAAGCAGAATCCTTGCAGCATTTGACCTTACAAAGGGGAATGCACAAACTCTGCCCGACCTGTTCAGACTGACACGGAATATCGTGCAGTCCGATGTCGTTGTCATGGATGACAAATCGCGTACTGTTGGATCCTCGCCGGAGGCGAAGCAGGTTCTTCAGTACATCCTCGACCATTTTGACGATATCCCGTTTGGCAAGGGAGAAGAGGCAATGAGCTCGTGGGTCGAAGATCTGCGTAATCAGATTCCCCTGATCCCCAGAAAACTCTACACGCCTATTCGTGTAGCTTTGTTCGGAGCAAAGGACGGCCCTGAAATCGTTAAACTCTTTATGACATTTGACGCAGAAACAGTCCATGACCGACTGAGAAAAGCGTTGGCAACAGCTGAATAGAAAATTCCTATCCAAGAACCTCAACGCCCCCGATCATTCGTCATCGGGGGCTGTGTTTTTCTTGATTATTTCTGCGTCAGACTATCTGTCAAGCCTGAATCCATTACTGATTCCTGACGCAGCAGAAGGAAAAACACAACGGCACCGACAAGCGTCGGGATATAGTATGTCGCAAGTCGCCACAACAATGTCGCTGCAGCAGTATCAGGACCGGCAAAAGAGCCGAAAAACAGAGCAAAAATCCCTTCGATGATGCCGACTCCACCCGGAGTTCCACCCACACTGGAAGAAAACTGGACTCCAGCCTGTGTCAGGAGAAGTCTTTTCACTGGAATACCCTCAATTCCTAATGCGCCGAACACCAGAGGAGTAAACAACAGCGACAGAAACTGCGAAAGAAATGAGATCAGCAGCAGAAGAGCGACAGCACCATGACTCGCTTCAAAAAAAGACGCAAATCCCATTGTAAATTCGTGAAGGCCGGCCACTGCGTGCTCGGCGACGGCCGGCCTGCGACGCAGGAGATGGCGCAGCCAACGTTCCGTCCGGGCAGGAAATCGCATGAAAATGAAAGCCAGCACTGCCAGAATAACCATGGTACTGGCAACGCCGACGAGAGCGATCCTGTGAGGACCTGCTGCAACCGGCGATGGCGACGTCAGGACAATAACAGAAAAAACAAGGTTAACGGCAAGGTTCAGCAATGCATAGATAACGCTGATAGCAGCTGAGCGGCCAACCGAAATAGCAAACTTGGCGAGAAAATAGACCTGGGTCGCAATGCCTCCCGTATAGAACGGTGTAATATTAGAACCAAAAACACTCGCCATGAAAATCGCAGTACTCCGCCAATACGAGACTTTCCCCCCGGAAAAGCGCACAATCTGCTGGAGTCGAAACCCATCGACCAGCCACTTCGTTATCATCAGAATAACAATCGCGCCGATAAAACGCCGGTCCATGGACCGTGCAAGTGCAGCAGAATCCGTTTTTCGCAGTGATACAAAAACGAGGATCACTAACGTTGGAACAAGGACGAAAAGCAGATTCCGGATCTTGCTGCGAAGATCCGGAATAGCGTTAGCATTGGACGGTAAAAGAGGCATCGGTCTCCCTGTTGTTACTTCTCCACAGTAGGATCTTTATAGAAGGCCTTCATGTCGCCATTATGTTTCTCGATGTTAGCGACTTTACGCTTCTTGAGATCAGCGTACTTCTTTGCCTCAGCCGGGAAATCACGTTCAAAAACAGGACGGGAGAGCTTCTCCCATGCGACAGAAGCAGTATCCAGGTGTTTTCCAACGTCTCCACTCATGTTTTCAACCGTCCCGTCGGTTCCCCTGACTCCAGGCATGGCCGCAATCTTCCGGAAATACTCAGGATGGTCCATGAGCAGGCACGGCGTCAGCATGTTATCAGAATATGGCTGCAACTTCTGGATCTCCTGCAGGAAAGGAAGCTGAAGAGCATCCTTGAGCGGCATATCGTTAATGTTCCCCTGTGTAAGGTGGATAAAGGCACAGGGCTCAATGTTCCCATCAGCAGTGATGTGAAAGTAACGGCGAGCACCAGCGATGCATCCACCCGTGTAGGGACCGTCATTCCAGAAATCAGCAGGGAATAGTGGTTTCGTTGAGCGGATCGCGTGAATGCGATTATACGAATAGAGTCGCTGTTCAGGAGTGAGCGCCATTGAAAGATCGGGAGTACGCCCGATGGGAATGTACTGGAAATACCAGGCGATTTTGGCGCCTCTGTCGATCAGATAATCGACAAAAGCATCTCCTGTAACTTCTTCGATGTTCTGATGCGTTTCAGTTACAGAATATCCGAACAGAACGCCAGCCTTGCGACAGCGATCCATGGCAAGCATGACCCGGTCCCAGGCGCCTTCTCCGCGACGAGCATCGGTCTTCTCCTTGAACCCCTCGACACTGAAGCAGGGAGCGGCATTCCCGCATTGATGCAGCTCTTCCACGAACTTCTCAGTGAACAGGGAGCCGTTCGTGTAGAACATGAAAGCGATATCTTTATGCTTGGTAAAGATATCGATGAGCCTTGGATAGCAGGTCGGCTCGCCGCCGGAAACAACAACAAAGTGGATCCCTATCTCATTTGCTTCCGAGAGGACGCGATCAAATGTCTCAAAAGGCATCTCCTTGGCCTGCTGATATGATCCAGCCCAGCATCCAGCGCATTTATAGTTGCAGCGTTCAGTAGGGTCGATCAGCATGAACCAGGGGACATTAAAGCCCTCTTTTTCACTGACTGCACGCTGCGTACGGACACCCAGCCAGCTCGCATTCACGATGAAGTCCTTGGCAAGAGTCTTCAGGACGTTCGCATCGGTGTCGTTCAACAAGTTGATCATAAGATGTTTGCCGGGACGGTCATTGTCGCTGAGAGTCTTGATACCCCGCAGCTGATCTTTGAAAACAGACTGCAGCGGGAGTTTCTCCGCGGCACCGACGATTTTGTCGATCATCGCCCCCAGATTATGTTCCGGGTCTTTTTTCAGGTCGTCTACAGCTTTATCGATTGTTTTTCCTGAAATCGTCCGTTCAACGTTTTCTTTGATGTTCATATCAACCACCCCCAGATTAGACAGATACTAAGCCTTCTATCCTGCAAATGACTCCCTGATAACCGATACAAGAAGGTTCTTCTCGGTAGAATTCAACTGCGCAAGGCTGTCAGAAAAGAGTTTCTCGCACTCGGTAAACTCCTGGATAGACTCCTGCGGCAACTCAAGGTTCGCCATGAGCCACTTTTCATTGCGCATAAGCGAGAACATGAATTCACCCAACAGACCGAGAATGATGTCAGCTGAAAATCCAGATGCCAGGAATTCCTTAACGTTTATCATTTTTGCAAAGTCAAGGCTGAACACTCGGGCAAACAGAATGACCATGACCGATGTATACAGGACGACACGAAACGGTTTTTTTTCATGTCGCAGGCGCCGGGCCACCATGCTGATAGAACCAGTTACTCCGTACCGTGCATACTTATCGATTTTGCCCGTGATCCATTTCATCGTCACACTGAGGGACTTGATTCTGGTCTTGCTGACCGGCATGTACAGAACCTGCGACCGGCCCCGTACCGACCTGATCTCATGTTCCACCTGTATGAACCCGCGCAGATAGAGACCATGGAGGATATCATATGCCGTCCATTTGCTCACGCCCATCTCTTTCGCCACCTCTTTGTAAGAGACAGCATGCTCGCTGGTACGACATAGACGGTCCAGCGACTGCAAGAATTCCTGCTGTCGAGACGTCAGTTTGTCTGCCAGTTCTGGAGCATTGTCATTGTCCATCCTTGTTCCTCCTCTCGGATACATATCCTCTTTCATAAGTATGAGCAAAAGACCAAAGTACTCAACCAAAAAATGTCATTCCGGACCCTTGCGGAATCCGGAATGACCTCAGATGGCAAAAAAGTCGGCCGTTACTTCTCTACAGTAGGATCTTTATAGAAGGCCTTCATGTCGCCATTATGTTTCTCGATGTTAG
>CAZEWU010000093.1:0-5755 GCA_964516155.1 uncultured Caldisericota bacterium | reverse complement strand
CTTTCATGACCCGTGGCTTCATTCCCTTCCATATCCATATAACGCGACAGGGGAGGATTTACTGACGGTACTTTTTCTCTCTCCCTAGATATAACACAAAGATACCTGTCAAAAGTAGGAAGGATTTTTACGTTATTTTCCTCTGCCTTGGGGATCCAAACGAAGTCTCATTGCTGAATACAGAGATTCACTATTTCTTCATAGTGTTTTCAGACGGAAGATGGCAAGGTTCTTTTGTTCCCGGGGGAAGTCTTCTCCTGCATTGATGAAACTCATTGTATTAGAGAGAGTGGCAATGCACATTGCAACAGATATGCATCCCTTCGTCTTGTGCGGATGCAGGGATCATGAGGTTTCTCCGGTCAGGCGGTTCTGCGGCGGGAGGACAGGACGGCATGCGCCTCAGTCAAACCTGCAGCAGGGACAGGTTGCCCAGACCGGGAGCCGGTACCAAAAACAGACCCTGCAGCTTCCATATATTGCTGCTGGACGCCTGCCTGACGGGTGGTACAATAGCTTGCGAAGTAATCCTTTGCTGGAGGAACATATGAGCGTATTAGAAGAGATACGGGCCAAGGAAAAGGCCCTGCATCGTACTGTCATCCTGCCCGAGGGCAACGAGGAACGTACCCTCAAAGCAGCACGCATGCTGATCGACGAAGGTCTGGCAAATGTCATCCTTGTTGAAAATGAGAAGTCCATCCGCGACACCGCGGCCAGGCTGAACGTTAATCTGGACGGCATCCAGATCGCCGATCCGGCGACGTCGCCCAGGGCGGCCGAGTTTGCAACGCTGATCTATGAGAAGCGCAAGCACAAGGGCATGACGCCCGAGAAGGCGGCCGTGCTGTCCGTCGACCCCGTATACTTTGCGACCTGCATGCTGGAGACCGGTATGGCGCAGGCCATGGTCACCGGCGCCGTGCACAGTACCGGCGACATGCTGAGGCCCGCGCTGCAGATCCTGGGGACGGCTCCCGGTACCAAGACGGTCAGCTCCATGTTCCTGATGATCCTGCCGGATGGCAAGCTGCTGGGATTCGGCGATTGCGCCGTCGTTCCCGATCCTACCCCCGATCAGTTGTCGGATATCGCCATCGCCAGTGCGACGACCTTCAAGACGCTCACCGGCATCGAACCGGTCGTTGCCATGCTGTCCTTCAGTACCAAGGGCTCGGCTGAACACGATATGGTCACCAAGGTGCGCGAAGCGACCGAGCTGGCGCATCAGAAGGCGCCTCAGCTTGTGCTGGACGGCGAGTTGCAGTTTGACGCGGCGTATGTGCCGTCCGTCGGTGCACGCAAGGCGCCGGGCAGCCCTGTCGCCGGCAAAGCCAACGTCTTCATCTTCCCGGAACTCAACGCCGGCAACATCGGTTACAAGATGGTCCAGCGTCTTGCCAACGCCCAGGCCATCGGGCCGATCTCGCAGGGTCTGGCAAAGCCGGCCAACGATCTGTCACGCGGCTGCTCGCCGGAGGATATCCGCGATGTCTGCTGCATCGCACTCCTGAACGCGCGGTGATACCGGCGTTCGATTGCATGCTGTAACGGGAGCACGGGGCGGTCGTACAGGCCGCCCCTTTTGTCGTTTTCCGGAGGAGTCATGGAAGACAGGAAAGCTGTATTGACCTACAAAGCAGGACACGCCTCCGTGCGCAAGCAGGCCCTGCTGTTCTGGATCTTCTTCGTCATCGGCGCTTTTACCATCGGCGGGGGATACGCCATGGTCCTGCTCATGAAACGGTACCTCGTGGACCAGTATCACTGGCTGCAGGATGACGAGTTCTATGACATGCTGGCCATCAGTCAGGTGACGCCGGGCCCCATCGCCGTGAACATGGCGACCTTTGTCGGGTATACCCAGGGCGGCGTCCCTGGGTCCGTGCTGGCGACTCTGGGCGTCAGCATCCCGGCGGTCGCCGTCATCATCGTCATCGCGCTCTTCTTCCCGGATATCCGGGACAATGTCTGGGTCCAGCGGTTCTTCGCCGGCGTCATCACCGGGGTTGTAGCACAGATAGCCACAGTCATCCTCGATCTTGGAAAACGGCAGAAATGGAGCGTCGTCACCGTCTTTGTCTGCGCCTGCTCCCTTGCGCTCCTGTTTTTTGCGCATAGCGTCAGTCCCATCTGGCTGATCCTCGGGGGCGGCGTCGCCGGGATGGCCGTCGAGTTCTTCAGGACGCGCAGGAGGGCGGCATGACCTCCCTGTGGTCGATGTTCTGGGTCTTCTTCAGGATCGGGCTCTTCACCTTCGGGGGCGGACAGGCCATGATCCCTCTGCTTGAGAAGGAGCTGGTGATCAGCCGTGCCTGGATCGGCATGAAGGACTTCCTGAACTTCGTCGCCGTCAGCGAGATCACGCCCGGTCCGGTCGCGATCAACATGTCGACCTTCGCCGGGTACCGGCTGCGCGGGCTCGGCGGTTCCCTCGTCGCGTCTCTCGGCGTCATTCTGCCGTCGTTCCTCATCATTCTCCTCATCGCGACGGTCGCGCACACCTTCCGGACCAACCGCTGGGTCGCTGCGTTCCTGGACGGGCTGCAGCCCGTTGTCCTGTCGCTGCTCGTCTATGCCGTCTACTCCATTGCCAGGGGTGGTATTCCCGTATGGTGGGGATATGTTGCATCAGCGGGCATCCTTTTGCTTATACTGAAATATGGGAAGAAGCTCAACCTGTTTTTCCTGCTGCTTGCAGCCGGCGGACTCGGGCTCCTGATCTTCAGATAAAGGAGGAATTTCATGAAGAAAGCTATCGACAACTATCTGAACGAGCATCAGAACGAGATGCTCATGGCGCTGTCCGGTGCCATTGCCATCCCGTCGGTCAAGGATCCGGCCACTGCTAATTCGCATGCTCCCTTTGGCAAGGATATCGGTCATGCTCTTGAGTTCATGCTGAGGACGGCCGAGGGACTGCATTTTACTCCGGAGAACCTGGAGAACTATGTCGGCCGTGTCCGCTGGGGAGGGGACGGGATCGCGTATGCCGTGCTGGCGCATGTTGACGTTGTCCCGGAAGGAACAAACTGGACGGTACCGCCCTTTGCCGGCACCATCAAGGATGGGCGCCTCTACGGACGTGGATCCACCGATGACAAGGGACCGGCTGTTGCGGCCATCTTCGCGCTTGGCGCCGCCCGCGCAGCTCTGGAAGCCCAGCACATCGAACCGAAGAATGCCATCATGCTGCTCTTTGGGACTGATGAGGAATCCGGCTGGGAGGATTTTGATCATTATTTCAAAAAATACGGTGTTCCACAGTCAGGATTCAGTCCTGATGCGGATTTTCCAATCGTCAACGGCGAAAAAGGTATCCTGAACCTGCAGCTGGTCGGCCACGCCACCAAGGGAAGCATCCTGCGCCGTGCCCAGGGCGGCTCGCGTTCCAACATCGTTCCGCAGCACGCCGAAGCAACGCTGGTGGCGGACGAGGACAAACTGCGCCGTCTGCAGGGCCTCATTGACCGTCTGCCGAAGGACGAGTTTGTTGTTGTGACGACACTCGCCGGCGGAGAACTGCATATCGATGTCGAAGGCCTTTCTGCACACGCTTCGACCCCGGAAAAAGGACGTAACGCGATCGGCAAGCTGCTGCTCGTCCTGGATGCTGTGCATTGTCTGGACGGCGATGAGTCCCTGCAGTTTCTGGCGCGCGAGATCGGCACGGAATGGACCGGCCACCGCGTGGGCGTTGACTTTGCGGACGATATCTCGGGCGTCCTTACGCTCAACCTGGGCACGCTTACCGTCGAACACGACCAGAGCACGGCCGTCATCAATATCCGGTATCCTATCAAGGTAACATCCAAGCAGGTCACAGACCAGTTTGTCGAGAAACTGCTGGGGAGCAAGGTGGAATTCACGGTCCTGGCGGACCAGGTTCCGCATTACGTCGATCCCTCGAGTCCGCTGGTAGAAACCCTCAAGAAGGCCTATACCGAGTACACCGGCGCCGAGGCACGCTGCCTGGCGATCGGTGGCGGCACCTACGCCCGCGCCATCCCGGGTGCGGTCGCCTTCGGTCCGCTCTTCCCCGGCCGTCCCATGACGGAGCACGGTCCGGACGAATACATCGAGGTAGACGATCTGTTTAAGGCTACGCGTATCTACGCGTACGCCATGGCGGAACTGCTCAAGGGTTAAGCGGCATGGGCGTCGAGCGCGAAGTCAAGTATCAGGTCCTGGATCAGACGCTGTTCCGGCGCCTGAATGCCATGGATCACCTCGGGGACTTTGCGCTCGAACATGCCGGCGTCATCGATATCGTCACCATGTACCTGGACACGCAGGACCTTGCCCTCTTCCGCAGCCAGTATGCTCTGCGTCTGCGTTTTGTGGGGAACAGGGTGCTCCTGTCGCTCAAAGGTCCTTCGTCCTCGGTCGACGCTATCCAGGTCCGGCCCGAGACGGAGGTGAGCGCTCCGGGCTTTTCTGAGAAACATGTGCCGGGAGCGGCGGAGGTCGTCCGGCTGATGCCGTCCGCAGCAGATCTGCTGCGGGGACTGTCCCTGTCGCCCGTTCTGCACGTTGCGGACCGGCGCGCCCTGCATTATGTCCTGCAGGACGGTGCGCACGCGTATGAGATCGCCTGTGACACAGTGACCTTCAGTTCACCCCGGGCACCGGGACAGCGGGCCGGGGAGACGGAACTGGAGATCGAGCAGAAAGGAGGATCGCTGGAAGGGCTCCAGAGCCTCATGCATATCTTTGAACTGTTCTTTGCCCTTACCCCCCGCCGGTCCTCCTCCAAGTATCAGGACGGGCTGCGCGGGCTGGGGATCATCTAGCCGGATATCCGCAATACATCAGTGAAGGACGCGCGCAAGCATCCTGCGCAGATCGTCGAGATCCATGGGCAGACCGAGGACGCCGTCCAGGGACGCGGCAAGGTCTGCAGGACAGACCACATTTGCAACGCAGGCGGCGATTACGGGAATGCCCAGCAACCGGCGCCCTTGAACAGCCGCATGCAGGTCGGTCTCGTTTTCGATGACGGCCAGGACGGCCTGTGATCTGGCAGTCCGGACAAGCTGCGCCGCGTTGTCCCAGGAGTCAGCCGACTGAACGGTACAGCCGGCCGCCGAGAGCAGCAGAGGAAGCGGGGAAGAACCCCCGATCACAAGGATCCTGCTGACACCCGCGGGGGATGCGCCAGGATGTGCACGCCGGTCCGGCGCATAATGCTTTGCGATACTGACGGGGAGAATCAGGGCGACGCTCCCCGCGTCCGGCTGGCTGTCGATGCTGACCATGCATCCGGACTGTGCTGCCAGCTCACGGGCTGCAGCTGTCAGCCGCTGAGCCTCTGTCTGGTCGCCTCCGCTGATCTCCTGGCGGACTCCTTTTACCGTCAGATGGACGTGCACCTGGCTGTTGGATGGCGCATCATCAATAGCCAGTGCGGCCCCGGTAACGGGCCGGAGGGTCAGAGTGCCTGCTTTGATCAGCATTATCAGGACTGTCTGCAGGTCATTCTCCTTTATCTGGACGGCAAGCGCATGGTCCGGTATCGTCCTCGTGACGGGCACTCCTTTCAGATAGAGTGTTTCTGCAAGTTCCACAGCATCAGAGGAGGATTGAACGGCATCGCACCCAGTTCCACCGGTCGCGTCGTCACGGGCGAAGTTGAGCAGCTTCCGGGAAAGGGCCGAGGCGCGCCGGGCCGCCTGTTCGATCGCTGCAAGAGCTTCCATGACCGGGTCGTTCCCGGCTGCATCCATGCGGGCGAGCGTGGCGTTACCCAGGACTC
>CAZEWU010000092.1:0-5760 GCA_964516155.1 uncultured Caldisericota bacterium | reverse complement strand
ACGGCCAATGTGGCTCTCTAGTTCAGCATGAACGCCGAACGTCGTATCCAGGAAGCGCGCATTGCATTCGGTTCTCTTGCCCCGACTATTGTGCGGGCGCACAAGACAGAGGAACTGTTCTGTCATCTGCCCCCCATCCTGTCGTTTGACGCTATTCACGGTGCTGCTCAGATGGCATGGAAAGAGGTTGCTCCTATTGACGACCTGCGGGCAACGGCCGTGTACCGGAAAGAAGTCGCTGTCGGTCTGCTGACCGAGGCGGCTTATGAAGTGCTTGCTTCCTGCTGGCATGAAGGTTAGGATCAAGCTCTTTCAGGACTACAAACGATATCATGATACGCCGGAGTTCGACCTGGAGCTCTCCGAGGGGACAACGGCAGGCGAGGTTGTGCGACGACTCGGGATCAAAGGTCGGGAGCTTGCCTACCTGATTATTATTCTCAAGGGCAGACGGGTGTACGACGAGTACATTCTCCGCGACGGCGATGAGCTTGTATTTGCCGCGCCGATCGGCGGCGGTTGACAGCGAAAGGAGCAGGAATAATGGAGAATATCCATTTTGAGCAGATTAAGAGGATTGATGCCGAAGGAAAGACGTGCGGCACGATCAGGTACATGTCGGACCTGTCGTTTCCCGGCATGCTGTACGCCTGGTTTGTGCGCAGCAAATATCCGCACGCTCTGATCAGGAACGTTGACATCAGCAGAGCGCTTGCCCTTCCGGGTGTTGTCACGGTGCTGATGGCGAAGGATGTTCCCGGATTTAACGGTTTCGGCATTGCCGACCCTGATCAGCCCGTCATCTGCGGGGACAAGGTGCGATATATGGGCGATACTGTGGCGCTGGTTGCCGCAACGACGGCGCGCATTGCCGAACAGGCTGCGGGGCTTGTTGACGTTGATTATGAGGTCCTGCCGGTCGTGGATGACCCGATCGAGGCTTTGAAGCCGGATGCTCCCAAGGTCCATGAGAAGGGAAATGTCTGTCTGCATACCCTTATCACCAAGGGGGACGTTGAGCAGGGGTTCAGAGAGTCGGATCTTATCGTTGAACACGAGTACCGGACGCCGCGGCAGGCGCATGCCCCTCTCGAAACTGAATCGGGTGTTGCCGTTCCTGAGGCGGATGGGTCGCTGTCGGTCTATGCCGGGTCGCAATACGCATTCCGGGACCAGCTGCAGATCGCACGGATCCTGGGGATCAATCCAAGGATGGTCCACGTCTACAGCAACCCTGTCGGCGGCGGTTTCGGCGGCAAGGACGAGCTTACGATCCAGGGCGGTCTTGCGCTCCTGGCCATGAAGACCGGAAAGCCGGTCAAAGCGTTCCTGTCGCGTGAGGAATCGATGGTATCCGGTTGGAAACGGCACCCCTTTATCGTCCGTACCAAGACAGGGTTCAAGAAGGACGGGACGCTGGTCGCCAACCAGGTGACCTGTTATGAAGACAAGGGCGCCTATACGTCGCTGGGCGGGGCGGTCCTCAATCTTGGTCTTGAGCATGCCTCCTCGCTGTACCGTGTTCCTAACACGCGCCATGAGGGATGGGGCGTGTTCACCAATAACGCAACGTGCGGGGCTTTCCGCGGATTTGGGGTGCCGCAGGTCCTCTTTGCCATCGAGTCGAATATGAATGAGGCGGCAGAGAAACTGGGGCTTGATCCCGTGACGATCCGCCGCAAAAACGTCCTGCACCAGAACGAGGTCTCGCCGATCGGGCATACCCTGCGTACCGGTGTTTCCATGGAGGAGGTACTGAACGCGATCGAGAAGTCAGATCTGTGGCAGCACCGTGAGGAATACAAGAAGACAGACAAACCCTGGTTGAAACGTGGCGTCGCCTTCTCGATCGCTCCACAGGGCGGCGGTCTTGGCGTCGGCCTTCCTGACTACGGCGGAGCTTACATCGATCTGGACAAAGATGGCAACTTCACTCTGCGTATCGGTCTGGTGGAATATGGCCAGGGGACGCATACGGGGTTTGTGCAGATGGCCGCGGGGCTTCTTCATGTTCATGCGTCCCGCGTGCGGATCGTTGCTGGCCAGACGGAGGGATCGGTCGACGCCGGCCCAGCGACTGCGTCACGTTCGATGTATACAGCCTCTAATGCCATCACTGCAGCGTACAGGGATTTCTGTGTCAAAGTGGCACAGGCGGTGGACGGCAAATATCATACCGGTACCGATGCTGTCTGTGAAAGCAAGGAGGACGGCATGACGACGCCGGTGGGATTCCGCACCTATATGGAACTGGCACAGGAGTTTTCCCAGGAGAAACCGCTGCGTGGCGAGGGATATTTTGTCTGGCCGACGGCTGACCGCGAGATTCCTAGTGCAGCCGGCCTGCCGCACTGGATCTACAGTTTCGGGGCACAGGCCGCTTTGGTCGAAGTCAATACTCTGACGGGTGAAACACGACTTCTGCGCGTAGCGACAGCGCTGGACACGGGGCACACGGTGAATCCGCAGCTCGTGGAAGGGCAGATTGACGGCGGCGTCGCTCAGGGCGAAGGATTTGCGCTCTCGGAGGATACCATCGTGACGAAGGGGCAGATCCGGACGCAGAACTTCTCCACCTATATCATTCCTTCCATCAAGGATGTTCCAGAGCATGAATACATTATTCTGCAGAACCCCGAAGGCACGAGCGCTCTGGGAGTCCGCGGCATCGGCGAGGTCGTAATGGTTCCGATCGTTGCAGCTATCCCGCTTGCCATCCATGATGCCACAGGCGTTTGGGCGCGTCAGCTGCCGGCGACCTCCGAGCGCGTATACCGGTTGCTGCATCCTGAACTGCAATAGGTGGTTCTTACTTTTTTCTTTTGAGCGCTCCTGCTGTGCTTTTCAGGCAGGAGCGCTCTTTTCGATGCCGTCAGGAACTCTTGGGGCTGCAGAGCCGTCTAAAACAGAGAAATAAGGTGTTCAGGGGATTTATAGTATTATGTGAATAAATTGTGAAACTTGCCCTTCAGTCAACGGGCAGGATCTGCGTTGTATAGGTGAATGCGATTTTTGCTGTTTTGGAGTTGCAGGCTGTTGTGCAACTACCATATTGTAAAGAGCAATTGGGAGGCGCTTGATGAAGAAAGTTTCTGTACCTCTGTTTATTATCATTTCCTTGCTGGCAGCATCGTTCGCTGGCATCGGTGCGCCACGGGCAAGTGCAGCAGGTCTTACTGTGACCCCCGGTTCCACTGCTACCGGCGGCTATTCCACCTCGATGACCGTCCAGTTCACTCCTTCCTATACCGTGTCTTATATGACATTGAGCCTGCCGGGATTCACGTTCCCCTCTTCGCTCACCGCCTCGATCTCAGGTGGAACAAGTTCGGCTATAATTGCCTCCGGAAGTGGAAATGCTGTTTATCTGACATTTGCCTCCGCATTGGCGGCTGGTTATACCTACAATCTGTATCTCATCGGCTACATCACTAATCCTTCGACAGCCGGCACCTATACGGCTACGGCAACGCTTTCCGGTTCCGGGACGCAGGCTCTTACAGGCACCGTGGCGATCGGTGGCAGCACAGGTTCCGACAGTCTCGTCGTGACCCCCGGTTCCACTGCTACCGGCGGCTATTCCACCTCGATGACCGTCCAGTTCACTCCTTCCTATACCGTGTCTTATATGACATTGAGCCTGCCGGGATTCACGTTCCCCTCTTCGCTCACCGCCTCGATCTCAGGTGGAACAAGTTCGGCTATAATTGCCTCCGGAAGTGGAAATGCTGTTTATCTGACATTTGCCTCCGCATTGGCGGCTGGTTATACCTACAATCTGTATCTCATCGGCTACATCACTAATCCTTCGACAGCCGGCACCTATACGGCTACGGCAACGCTTTCCGGTTCCGGGACGCAGACCCTTACATATACACTGACGAATCTTCCGCACACTGCTCTCATTGTGTCCCCAGGTTCTCCTGATGGATTATCCGGTTACTACAAGACGCGTCCTACCGTTACGCTGTCTGCCGGCAATACGACGTCTTCTGTTTTCACAACATACTATTCATTGAACAATGGGAGCTGGCAGGCCTATACAGGTCCGATCCAGCTGCCGGATGGCACGGATACATTGGCATATTACTCCCGTGATCAGCAGGGCAACCAGGACAGCCAGCAGATCTTTACGGCCAAGGTTGACGCTACAACGCCGACGGCGACAATTACCAGTCCGGCTGATGCGGCTGTTGTCGGCAAATCACCGGTAACTGTTACAGGAAAAGTTTCTCCGGGAAGGCAGCTGAATGTTGCGGGTAAGTCCGTTGCTGTCTCTACAGCCGGGGACTTCTCTGTCGATGTTCCGCTGACGGAAGGTCCGCAAACGGTTATCTTTACTGTAACGAGCGTTTCCGGCAATGTGGGCAAGACACAGCTGAAGATAACGTTGAGTACGACGCCTCCTGCTCTGACGATCACCAAGCCGGCCATGTACTCCAAGGTCACCACCAGCGTTTGCGAAGTAGACGGCAAGACGGAACCAGGCGCCATTGTCAAGGTGGCGGGCATTGCCGTTACTGTCAACGCCGATGGGACATTTACGCAGAACGTGATGCTGAAGGAAGGCGATAACGTCATCAACGTCACCGCTGCCAACGCCGCCGGCAATGTGCGTACCGTCGGTATTCCGGTCAACTATAAATCACGGATAGTCATGACGCTGCAGATAGGTAATAAGAATGCGATGATCAATGATGCCAAGAGTACGCTTCAGAGCGTGCCGGTCATTATGAGCGGGCATACATTGGTCCCTCTGCGGTTTATCAGCGAGGCTTTTGGCGCAACCGTCGACTGGGATGGTGTATACAAGATCGTCACGATTGAGCTCAAGGGCAAGATCGTCCGGTTGCAGGTAGGTGCAAAGAGCGCATCTGTCGCCGGCAAATCTGTAAAGTTGGAAACACCTCCCGTTATTATCAAGGGATTTACGATGGTACCCATCCGGTTTATTTCAGAAGCCTTCGGAGCGCAGGTAGTCTGGAATGCCCCTACCAGGGGGATTGTGATCACCTACCCGAAGCCGTAGGAGTTACAGCAGTCAATACGATAAGGTAACGATTCTGGAAAGGGGCGTGCGCAATGAAGAGCAACACGGTGATCGTCTGCCTGCTTGTTGCGATTCTGGTCATCTCGACAGCTGGTCTGGTTCTTGAGGTCGTACGTCCCCTTCGTCGGCAACGTGTTGTTGCTGCGACGGGCGTTGCACAGATGACGGTCAGGCCGGACATCATCCATCTGGATCTTGGCGTCCAGACAGACGCGCTGGCTGTTCAGAAAGCCCAGCAGGCGAACACTGCTGCCATGAACCAGGTCCTTGCTGCTGTCAAAGCGCAGGGAGTCAAAGAGAGCGGTATTCAGACCAGCAGTTTCTATGTCAGTCAGAACTTCGATTATTCAAGCGGCGAATCGAAGCCGATCGGCTGGCGCGTCACGAATACCGTTACAGTGACGGCGACGCCGCAACAGGCATCGGCGATCATCGATACGGCGTCGAAGGCGGGCGCCAATGTTTTCAACAGCATCACGTATGACATCAGCAACCAGGAGACGCTCAAGGCAGGTCTTATGAAAAAAGCTATGGCCAACGCCCGTGCCAAGGCTCAGGGAGCGCTGGAGGGAACGACGCATACACTGGGAGATATTTCTTCTATCAGCGCAGACTGGTCTGAACCTTCGGTCATCTCTCCTGCAGCAGAAGGACAGGGAGGCTCTTCCGGGAGTCCGTCGGTGTATACGGGAGGCAATATTCTGTCTGTC
>CAZEWU010000091.1:0-5793 GCA_964516155.1 uncultured Caldisericota bacterium | reverse complement strand
TCCTCACTACCGTTTTCAGCACCTTCTGTATCGGAAAGTAGAATCCGGATAAAGAAGAAGGCTCCTGGTATATACCAGGAGCCTTTGCCATACGTACCTTTCAGGAAACTTTACGGAGCAATCGAATTCGCCCAGTCGAATGTGAAAACAGCCTGCGCGTGCGCTATGAGAGCGGGATCGCTCACGATGATCCCCACCTCGCGCTGCTGCTGCTGCGGATTGTTGTCCGTGAGAGGAGGATCGGAATAGTTCTGCGATCCGACAAACATCTGCGTACCGTCAATGATCATCATCTTGATGTGATAATATGGCGTAATCGATACGCGGACTGTATTGTCCCCGATCAGCGCCTGTGCCGCCGAGGCAGCGTCCCGCGAATCGCTGCTGGTTCCATCGGTGATGGCCTGGATCTTGACGCCGCGGCGCGCAGCCGCAGCCAGTGCCTGATTCACCATGTCGCTCTTGAGATACTGTGTTGCAACGACGACGCTTGTTTTAGCGCTGTCGATAAGAGCCTTGATGGTCACCCCTGCATTGACCGGAGAAAGGACCACGCGGCTGCTCGTCAGCTGGCTTGCTGAGAACGGCTTCCTCTGCCAGTCTGCCCAGAACACGTTCGTCAGATCCGTAACGACCTTCGGGTCCGTTGTGACAACAGCAAAAGCTCTGTTCTTCTTGCCGTCGGCATAGGTAAAATTGTTTCCCGAGATATACGCTGTCGCACCGTCCACGACAAAATACTTCGCATGCGTGATGTAGTACGCCGGATTTGCGCTGCGGACCGTCACCCCGGCGCGCACGAGGTCGGCGATGATCCCCTTGGAATCTGAAAGGTTGAGACGTTCCCCGGGATCCACCATGACCTTGACATCGACACCTCTGCCTGACGCATCCGCAAGATAGTCACTGATCCGTGGATCGCTGAAATCATAGATCGTAAAGTAGATCGATTTCGTGGCAGACTCGATCAGCCGGCAGGCATCCATGTGCGCATCATCGGTAAAGGTCACCAGGCGGTCCGTGCTCTCAGCACGGACGGATGACGGCGAGAACACCGCAACTGCAAGCATCAGGACCACTGCAAGACTCAGTATCTTCTTCATCAGCATACCCCCTACGGCCTGTACGTGAGCGTAACGGTGCGAGATGCAGCGTCCCAGACGACATCGCACCCAAGGCTCTCACCAACGAACCGGAAGGGCAGATAGGTCCGACCGTCCTTGATGATCGGGACGACCCTGGAATTCGATGTATCAATCGCCACGCTCTTTCCGTTCAAACGAGCTGTCGGCGTTCCGATCCAGAGAGACAGGGTGATCTTCTTGAGAACGATATCCGCTCTTCCCCTGCCGTCCTTCGCGTTAAAAACGATGGAACCGCCGATTGCTTCAACGATCGCGCGAACCGGGACCAGCGTCCTTCCGTCCTGGATCGTCGGCGCCGCATCAAGCTGCCGGGAAGTACCGTTCACCGTCATCGCCGGGCTGCCGATCGTCAATTTGACAGTCACAGCCGATTGCGCCGGCGGCAACGTCGGGCTGCCCTGGAAATCATAGGTTGTATAGACGCCCCCATTGGTCAGACCAATGTAAGCAACGCCGTCCTTGCTGAAAGTCGGCGAAATGTCCATAGCGTTTCCCCAGTATTTTCCGCTTACAAGGGGAATGCCGGAGCTGAGCGACCCGAAGACGAGACCTCTGTTCGTCGTCACATCAAGCCCTCCTCCCCATGAAACCGCCAGGACCGTCCCGTCGGCCGCATAACCGTCGCTGATCCGGAGAGCATCATACCAGATATATCCGGCCACCTGCGTCCATGTCGTTCCTGCATCAATCGATCTGTAGACGCCGGCCGGCTGAGTGCTTGAAGTCCCGTAATCTGTGCATATATAGAGCGTTCTGTCGTGCGCAAAGTCAGGCGAGACACGGAGGTCCTTTACTGCATAATGCGGAAGCCCTGTGCCGGTCAGGCAGGAGAAAGAATCTCCCGCATTCTTGCTGATATACAGACGCCCTGAATGCGTCGCAACATACACGGCATGATCCGTGGCAAAAGCGGGCGACAACCCAACACAATCCACCACGGTATCCGTAAGATTCTGAGCTGCAGTCAAAGTAGCCAGCTGATGCACGGTCGCGAATCCGTCGGTCGTGCGCCAGATCCCCCGCCCCTCCACGGAGACGAAAGCAGTCCTGGAACTTGCATAATCCGGAGCAAATGAGACCCATGGGATCGCATAGCCGCTGAACCCGCCGACTGATTTCCAGGAATCTCCCCTGCTGGTCGAGAGGAACAGACCGCCGCCATCAGTTCCGGCAGCAACCGTCTGATCCACAGCATAGGCCGGTGATACGACGACCTGCAGGATGCTGTCGTCGGCAAGACCATTATTGCAGTATGCAACAGTCTTACCTCCATCCAGCGTCCGGGCAACGCCCTGATACGCAGTACCGAAGAAGACCGTCCTGTCCGTCCCGAATGCCGGCGAGACAGCGACGGCATTCACACGGGAATTCGTTATCCCGACACTGCTGTCTGCAAGCGTCTTTCCACCGTCCCTGGAGGCAAACAGCCCCATACGGCTGGTACCGACAAAAAGCGTCCCATCCTGCGCAAAGGCGGGGCTCGCTGCGAGAGCCGTGATCGCAAAGGACTGAGGAGAAGAAGGCATCGTTGCCGCTGAAACGGAAGAATCCGCCGTATTGAGCACACGCAGTCCCTTGCCGGACGTCCCGACGAAGAGTTCATGCGTCGTCGCAGAGAGAGGCGAAAACAGCAGGGAGGTAACGATACCCTTGTAGAGATTCTTGAAGGTGTCGCCCCCATCCGTGGTCACAAAAAGGCCGTCTGCTCCGAGGCCCACGGCGAAGGTGCGATCCGTCGCAAACGCAGGCGAGAATGCAAGAGCGTTTCCAGTATCCTCACTCGTCATGGGCAGAGCTTTTGCCGATGTTCCTCCATCCGTTGAAATCCATACGCTGCCGATCCCAGGTGCAGTTTCCACCCCGAAGAGCATAGTGTGGTCCGTAGAAAAAGTCGGAGACAGAGCAATGGCGACGATATTCTGGTCCTTCAGCTGTGGAGCTGCAAGACTCCAGGAACGCCCGGAATCCGTGCTCTTCCAGACACCGCTCAGGTAGGTGGCGGCGAATACTGTCGCGTCATTCCTGATGGTGGGAGAGCAGGTTATCACCGTAACATAGCCGTCGCCCGCCAGGCTTCTGTTTGAATAATTGAAGCTGGCGCCGCCGTCATCTGACCGGTACAGTCCATCTTCGGTACCGACAAGTATCAGGCGATCCCGCATGTAATCAGGTGAGAAGGCTGCGCTTGTAATGCTCTGGCTGTGGCCCTGCAAACCGCTGCGGACAACGCTGAACGAAGCACCATGATTTTTTGAGATGAACAGTCCGTTGCTGGTGCCGACTGCTACCCGGCCGTCATCAGTATACGCGGGAGAAAGCGTGATGACGCGTATGGCTCCCCCGTAGGGACCGTTGATCGGGCTGAAACTATAGGAAGAATCGGCGAGCGTCCGCGTATGTCCGGGGATTCCTGCCACTGCCAGTCCGCAGAACAGGACAATGACAACGAGCAATGAAATCAATGCGTTCTTCTGTTTCATGCTGACTCCTTATGCCGTTACCGGTTTCCTTCCAGAGGCAAAAATGGGGCGCCGGGTCATTTCACCCAACGCCCCACATTTCCTGGTGCTTTTTGCTTCAGGCAGATTTTCCGGACTTACTTGTGGATAACGGCTTGAACATCTTTGGCCATATTGCTGAGGCCCGTTGTAACCGTTACCTTACCAAGGAAGATAGCCTGCAGGTTCGAAGAGATCTTGTTGCGGGCATCATTCCATCCGCCTGTCGGAGGTTCAAGAACAGAACCGCTGAGTTGTTCAAGACCCGACTTTGTTTCCGGCTTCGCCTTATAAGCGTTGATAAGAATGGAATCCTTGAGCGAGCTCTGGCGAGCCGGCAGGTAACCGGTCTGAGCCGCCCAGACAGCCTGGACATGAGAAGACGTGAACCACTTGACATAGGCCCAGGCAGCATCTTTCTGGCGCTGCGTGTACTGGGGAGCATTTCCGAACATGACGATATTGGTACCATACAGGGCCGCTGCCTTTCCGGCGGGGCCGGCGGGCAGAGGAGCTTCGCCCAGTTCAAACTTGGTGCCGACGGCAGCCTCAACATAGCTGCGACCGACGACGGAGCCCATATATATGGCAGCCTTACCGGCGCCAAGATCCGACTGATCGCCATAGGCTGTCGTATAGTGCATGTACTTCTTGGCATACAGATCCGCGAACAGCTGCGTTGCTGTCTTGGCAGCGTTACTGTTGCCGAAGAGGACATTGTCATAGGTGTCCGTAAGTACTTTGCCGCCATAAGCATACACGAGCGAATACCACAGATCGACGCTCGGCGTATGAGAAGCGCCCCACTGGATCTGTTCACCCTTGTCATTGGTTTTGTTCAGCTTGGCGCAGTCGGTGGCAAACTCCTGCCACGTTGCGGGAGGATTGGTGATACCGGCAGCCTTGAACATATTCTTGTTGTAATAAAGAACGATATTGGATTTATTGAACGGCATCATGTAGCGCTTGCCGTCCGCCAGCTTGCCAGAGTTCCACATCATCGGGAAGAAATCAGCGATATCAGCTTTGGAGAGCCCGTTGGAACCATTGATATACTTGTCAAACGTGCTCATGTAGAAGCCGGTCTCATACTGCGCTGCCCAGTTCTCGTATGCCTGAGCAAGAAGAGGTGGCTGCTTGGCGGCGATAGCGCCGATCGTCTTTGTCTGCAATGTCGTGTAGTTGGCCATAGGAACGAGCTGGACTTCCATGCTGGGGTGAGTCGCATTGAATTCCTTGGTCAATCCTGTAATAGACTCTCCCAGCGTAGCGGCCATGGCTTCCCAGAAAGGAACGACGGCCTTGTTCTTCAGCCAGTCAAGTGAGAACGTGATCGTTACCTTCTTCAGCTTGGCATTCCACATCGTTTCGGCACCCATGGATTCGGTAACAAAACGAAGAGGAACGACCGTCTTGCCATTCACGATAGCTGCAGGTGCGTCAAGAGTGACGTCGTATCCGTTGACCTTTGCCACTGCTTTGCCAGTGGACAGTGAAATCTGATTACCCGCCAGGGAAAGATTGGCGGTATTCGTCTTGGCAACCCAGTCAAGCTTTGCGCCCATTGCATCTGTAATGAAGCGCAGCGGGACCAGGGTCCGGCCGTTCTTGATCAGAGCGCCCTGTTCCAGCGTCATCGCTTTACCATTGACCGTTCCGGTCGTTTTCCCGACATAGACCTCAATTGTCGTCACAGATTCAGCGTTGGCTGCCGGAGCTGCGATCCCGAGCAGCGAACTGAATGCTACGAGCAACACCAGTACGGCAGATAACATCTTGCGTGCATTCGACATACTTCCTCCCCTGAAAAAATGGATAGTACGCATACTCATCAGAGCGGTCACCCCTTGATACCGCCCCCGCCAATACCCTCGATAAACTGCTTCTGCACAAAGAAAAACAGAACGATGATAGGGATCGTTGTAAAAACAGAGGCTGCAGCAAGCTGAGACCACTGCTGCCCCTTTTCATTCAGGAAACCGCGAAGGGCTACCTCAATGAGCTGCTTGCCAGGCGTCTGTGTCATGACAGTCGGCCACAGAAACGATGTCCAGGACCCGAGAAACGAGTTGATAGCTATCGTTACGATCGCCGGCTTAGCCAGAGGGAGCGCGATGCTCCGGAAATAGCGGAAACGGGACGCTCCGTCG
>CAZEWU010000090.1:0-5793 GCA_964516155.1 uncultured Caldisericota bacterium | reverse complement strand
TTTCATGTTCAGGTAGCGGTGCTGACCGGTGGAACGCCGCGTTCTGAGCGGAAGAAGATCCTTGCCGCGCTTGCCGTCGGCGATATTCACTGCCTCGTCGGAACGCATGCGATCCTTGAGGAGGGTGTTGCCTTTGAACGATTCGGTCTCGCCATTATTGATGAACAACATCGTTTCGGTGTTGTTCAGCGTACGGCGCTGGGGCAGAAGGGAATATTGCCTCATTCCCTGGTCATGAGTGCGACACCGATTCCACGAACGCTGGCTCTGACGATCTACGGGGACCTTGAAATATCGGAACTTACCGAGAAACCGGCTGGTCGGCAGCCCGTCCGGACCATCCTGGCAAAATCCGGGGAACGCGACCGAGCGTATGCAACTGTCCGACAGGAAGTGGCAAAGGGCCGACAGGCTTTTGTGGTTGTGCCAGCCATCGACACTGCTTCTGAGAATGCCGAGGAAGAGACTGCCTCTGTGGAGAAAACATACCAGGAACTAAGCGAGGGCAGCCTCAAGGGCTTGCGTGTGGCCTTTCTCCACGGCCGCCTGAAGTCGAAGGATAAAGAAGCGACCATGAAGAACTTCCGGGATGGGAGTATTGATGTCCTGGTCGCGACAACAGTCATCGAGGTAGGGGTCGATATTCCGAATGCAACTATCATGGTCATTGAGAATGCCGAGCGGTTTGGACTTGCGACGCTGCATCAATTGCGTGGGAGAGTCGGTCGTGGTTCGTCAGCTTCGCTCTGTATCCTGATCCAGGGATCGGAACAGGCTGACAGTTCTGCGCGTCTCAAGGTCCTGGTTGAGTCAGATGATGGATTCCACATAGCTGAGGAAGACCTTAAACAGAGGGGACCAGGAGATATCCTGGGAACTGTTCAGCATGGTTATGACGTCCCCGGATTTGGCTCGACGGCCCTTCTGCGATACCAGGACCTGTCTATCCTGCCGGAAATCCGGTCAATGGCAATAGCGCTTGTACACGATGACCCGGCACTTGAAAGAGCTGATCATGAGGGGATTTTGCGCATGCTGAATCTCCGGTACCCTCCCGAGAGGCTTGGGGCAGAGGAAAACTGAGATATGATCATTGGCTCTGGCATATTAAAAGGACGATCGCTTGCCACACTCGGCAGGGAACCATGGTTGAGACCTACATCCGACAAGGCGCGCGAAGCGCTCCTGGACATGCTGCGTCCAATCCTGAACGGCGTTCGTTTTGTCGATGTGTGCGCCGGCACAGGGGCCGTTGGCATTGAAGCTCTGAGCAATGGAGCTGCCCGTGCGGTTTTTGTGGATAACGGTTCCAAATCTGTTCGCCTTATCCGGAAGAATGTGGGGCTCCTGAATCTTGAAGGAAAAGTAACCATTCTGGAAGAGGATGCCGAGCACTATGCTGCCAGCCTTACAGGAAATGAATTCGACATCCTGTTTGCCGATCCACCCTTTGATTCCGGCCTTCAGCAGCGGTTGCTGACAACAATGGCCGATCATTTGCGTCGGGACAGTGATGGCTGTATCATCATTATGGAACACGCTACACGGCAACCTGTCAGCGAATGCTATGAAGGTCCGGCAGTACGGATAGAGATGTACAAGGAGAGGCGGTACGGTGATGTCAGCATGACATTTTACAGAGTAAACAGTCGATCTGATATAGAGGGAGCAGCAGCCGATGCCTAGTAATCGGATCATATCACGATTGTTTTTGAAAACAGAGCGTGCATGGAGACAGCGGATCTCAAGATTCCGGCGTGGTGGGACGCTTGTTTTTGTTCTGGTAGCGATGCTGTCGGCGATGCTCTGTGCTCTGCCGCTCGTCCCTCTCGCCACTGCTGTTAAGGCGGGGGGCGTGACAACCCAAGATATTGTATCATGGCGGTCCATTGTTTACGAGGACACAGCACGGACGGAAGAATTACAGAAACGCGCCAGTGCGGAAGTCGCGCCCATTTATAAATTCGACAGTTCCCGATTGCCGTTATCGCTTGCCGGTTTTGAGACTGCGGCAGCAAAAGTCATGCAGGTACGCAAGCAGGATCTGCCGGCTGACGAGGCTTCTCAGAGAATAGCGGGCTATCTGAAAACTGCGGCAGGAAGTACGACGAAATACCTTGCTTCCTGCTCAGAGTCTGAAGTGCAGTCTGTCAAAACAGTGGCACGCGAGGTACTGACTGCCATCATGGGACGGGGAGTTCCTGAAGGCGATATCGTATCGGCACGGGAAAGCCTCAATTCTGAACTCAAACAGTACAAAATCTCCGATAATCAGATCCGGGCTGCTTATGCGCTTGCGGCGCCATTTATCGTAACAAATCTGAATTATGATCAGGAAATGACCCTTCTGGCCCGCGAAAAAGCGGTTGCCGGGGTCTCTCCCATTATCTCGACAATCTCAGCCGGGACAGTCGTCGTCAAGGCGAACACTGTCGTTGATCAGACGACGGCACAGCTTCTGCTGAACACTGGTCTTGTCTGGGGACCACGGGCGGTACGGAATATTATTTCGGTCATTGTCGTCGTCCTTCTTGCGTGGAGTATCATAGCCTGCGCCGTCATCCTGCTCAATCCGGCACAGGCAAAACGTCAGCGTCTGCTTCTTGAAACATCGCTCATAGGCGAGATCTGCCTTATTATCGAACAGATGACAAGTAGTATTATTCCTATGATGACCCCGTTTTTCCTGGTCCTTCTCCTGGGTTTTGTTTTCTTTGACCAGGATCTGGCGATGGTATTCGGTATCGTGCTTCTCGCTGTCACACTGGTTGTCGTTCCGGTTCCGGTCCAGGTCCAGACGGGGCTTCTGTTCGGTATGATCACTGTGTTCATGGTCATGCGCCGGCTCAACAGGGCGAGCGCCGTTCTTGTCGCGGGCCCGGCGGGAGGAATTCTTGCCGCCATCGTCTATATAGCTCTTGCGAGGCTGAATGCTCAGCGAATGCTTGTTGTCGCAGCCAATGCGGGGTACCTTGTTGCCGGGGGTGCGGTTACGGCAGCATTTGCATTAGGTCTGACGTTTATCTTCGAGCGGATGTTCAACGTTGCGACGATGATGCGTCTCAGAGAACTTCTGGACACGGGGAACAAGCTTCTTGCCCAGCTTTTTGAGAGTGCTCCCGGTACATATCATCACAGCCTGAATGTCGCAAACCTGGCAGGAGGAGCTGCGCAGCGGATCGGGGCAAACTGGCTCCTGGCAAGAGTCGGAGGGTACTACCATGATGTCGGGAAGCTGCTGCACCCTCAGTTCTTCGGAGAGAATCGCGGCGAGTTTCCCAATATTCACGAGGATATTTCTCCTGAGTTGAGCACCAAGGTCATCCTGGAACATGTACAGGCCGGTGTAACCATTGCCAGCAGTAACCACCTGCCTCCGGAGATCGTGGACATTATAGCTGAGCATCACGGTACGACGGTTGTCCAGTTTTTTTATGACAAGGCGGCGGCAGAGCAGACAAACCTCTCGCCGGATGCTTTCCGGTATCAGGGACCAAAACCGCATAGCAAGGAATCGTCTCTTGTCTTTCTTGCAGACGGGGTTGAAGCAGCGGCCCGCTCTCTCGCTCATGTTGACAGGAAAGCTCTGGAAACGCTTATCAACAACATCGTTGGAGCAAGGATTGCCGATGGACAGCTGGCTGAGTCACAGCTTACCCTCGGTGAGATCGACATGGTCAAGGAGTTTTTCTTAACGTCACTGGTTTCGTTCTATCATGTTCGTGATGCATATTCGGCACCTGAGGAGGCTAATGAAAGAAGCTGAGGTATCGGTCCACTGTAGTGTGGAAAATGATGATCCCGCATGGCATGTTGATAGTGCTGTCCTGCGTTCTCTTTTCGAGGCGATAGTCTGTGAAACAAGGCGCGAGTTGTCTGACATAGAAGGAGTCCATAAGGCGGTAGCGCTGTCCTGCTATGTTGTGAAAGCGGGGCAGATGCAGGCGCTCAATCGGCAGTACCGTCAGCACGATACGGCCACAGATATGCTTTCGTTTCCATTGGGATACGGAGCTCCCGGACGCGGGTGGGTCCTCGGAGATATCATTATCTGCCTGAGTGAGGTCAAATCAAAAGCTCATTCCAGCGGCAACACGCTGACGGATCAGTTTGTCTTTTCACTCATTCACTCTTTTCTTCACTTACTGGGCTACGATCACGAACTGCAGCAACAGCGGTGTCTCATGGAGCGGCGGGAAGAATCCATCTTTGCCGCCATAGAGACTACCGACGATTTTTCCCGGATCGTCGAAAGCGTGTAGCATGGCTGGTCAGATAATTGCAGTCCTCATCTTGTTAGCTCTCTCGTTTCTCTTCTCGATGGTAGAGTACGGTTATGTCAGCATGACGCCCATGGCTCTGGAAAAGATAAGTAAATCCAAAGCTCTTTCGGATCGTTTGAGGCGGCGCATGACGGCCAATCATTCCATGCTCATATCGGTCATTATCCTTGGAAATAACCTCGCCAACCTTGGTTCCTCGTTCCTGTTTGCGCGCGTCGTCTTGAGCATGTTCAAGAATGTTAATGTGGATCTGCTTTCCATTGCATCAACGCTGGTGCTGACGGCTGCAGTCGTCGTTTTTGCCGAGACCATCCCGAAATCTCTGGGGAGAGCCTTTCCCGAAGAAGCAACACGGAGTACGTCTGTTCTGCTGTATCCCATGTTTCTCCTCCTGTACCCGGTGGCATGGGTCCTGTCAAAGATCTCCGGCGCTTTCACGCGGCCAGTACTCCGGCATGCCAAGCACAATGGGTATATCAGCGATCCTGAGGACTTTCAGTATCTTCTTAAAATGGGCCAGGAGGACGGGGTCATCGACAAAGAGGAAGAGCGCCTCATCCACAACATTTTTGATTACACCAACACGCTGGCGTATGAAATCATGACGCCTTTTGTTGATGTGGCGACGGTGGAAAAGACAGCCCATATCTCTGAGGCGGTCCGCACCATCAATGATACCGGGCATTCACGATTGCCTGTCATGGATGACGATAATGTTGTGGGAATCATCTATGCAAAAGATGCCCTCAAGGCCATGGCCGGCGGTGCCAGCCCGCAGATTACTACGGGAAGTATGATGCGCCAGCCGTTCTTTGCTCCTGATACCAAGAAGATCAGTAAATTGTTGCAGGAGATGCAGCAGCAACGTATTCAGACAGCTGTTCTGTTTGATGAATACGGCGCTGTCTCGGGACTTATCACGGTCGAAGATATCCTGGAAGAAGTTTTTGGCGAAATTCAGGATGAGTTTGACAAAGAAGCTCCCGAAATCGAGAGCGCCGGTCACAATGCTTTTCTCATCAAGGGATCGGTCTCCACTGAAAAAGCCTCAGAACTCCTGAGTGCTGAATTGTCCGGCGAGGATTATGATACAGTGGCCGGTCTGATGCTGTCGGAGATCGGGCGCCTGCCGCGGGTGGGAGATCGCGTTGAGCACGGCGGGGTTGTATTTACAGTGGTAAATGTCGTTGGCAAGAGGATCTCACGGGTTCGCGCAGAACGCATTGAAATGATCCCGCGTTCTGTCGAAGGAGAAGAGTAGAAAGACTGGTATATCCAGGATAGATAAAGGCAAAAGGAGAATGAAATGAAGACAATTGTCGCTGGTAACTGGAAAATGTTCAAGACGATCGATGAGGCGAAGGACTTTTTTACCAAACTTGCCGGTACGCCGGCCCCTGATATGGAGAAGACAGAAGTCATTGTTTTTCCCAATTATGTAGCGCTGGGTGCACTTGCGGCGGCAAGAGTCGTTCCCGCCTGGGTAGCTCTCGGAGCGCAGGATGTTGCG
>CAZEWU010000089.1:0-5845 GCA_964516155.1 uncultured Caldisericota bacterium | reverse complement strand
CTATGAAGTGCCCGTTTTCTCGAGTGGCGAGTATTTCCGCAACTTGCGTCGGGAAGGTAAGCTTCCCGTCGAAGTCGCGGCCAAGATCAATGCTGGGGGTCTTGTGAGCGACGATGATACTAACCTGATTGTCGTCGAAGCTTTTTTGTCGACCCAGGAGGCACAAGCGGGCTTTGTTCTGGATGGGTACCCGAGAACTGTCTCTCAAGCCACGTTTCTCGATGAGTATCTGGCAAAGCAAAACCTTCACTTGACTGCAGTCGTATATGTTGACTTGCCTGTCGAGATGGCGTTCCGGCGTATTTCTGGCCGGCGTGTTTGTCCCGTGGACGGCAGCGTATACAATATCTATTATTCGCGTCCGCAGAGAGAAGGGCTGTGCGACCTTTGTGCGGCTCCCCTTGTTCAGAGGGAAGATGATCACGAAGAGAGCGTCAGGACAAGAATGCGCACGTATGAAGAAGTGACGAGAGCTCTGACCCGGTACTATGCGGATCAGCATAAACTTATTACGATCGACGGGTCCGCAGCTCCAGACCTGGTTTTTCCCAGGATTCAGGAGGCACTTAGTGATAAGGCTTAAGTCGGCTTCAGATATTGAGCATATGCGCGTTTCTGGAGTAAAGCTTGCTGAGGTTCTGCACTATGTCGGAGGACTTGTGGCGCCTGGAGTTACAACGGGTGAGTTGGATCATGCTGCTGAGCTTCATATCCGTGAACTTGGGGCGAAGCCAATTTGCCTTCATTACATGGGGTATCCTGCTTCGTTGTGTGTATCTGTCAATGAGCAGGTTATTCATGGAATCCCGGGCCGTCGCGTCCTGAAGGCCGGCGACGTTGTCTCTCTGGACCTCTCCCTTTCGTATGATGGTTATTGCGCTGATTCTACTATTACGGTAGCGTGTGGTTCTGTTAGCGCAGAGGACGAACATCTTATCGAAACTACACGCAAAAGTCTGTATGCCGGGATTGATGCGGCTCGTGTGGGCGCACGGTTGGGAGATATCGGTCATGCGGTTCAGCAAGTGGTTGAATCTCAGGGCATGAGTGTGGTACGCGATTATGTTGGCCATGGGATTGGGACGGAGCTTCATGAAGACCCGGAAGTTCCCAACTATGGCAAATCCGGTACGGGACTTAAGCTCAAGGAGGGGTTAGTGATAGCAATTGAACCCATGGTAAACGCCGGCAGCAGTGTGATTCGCACGTTGAATGACGGGTGGACTGTTGTTACTGTTGACGGACGCAAGAGCGCTCACTTTGAGCATACGGTTGCCGTTACCGCTCAAGGCCCTGTTATTCTAACGCAGCTATGAACAAAAAAGAAGTTATCGAAACAGAAGGTGTTATTGTCGAAACTCTCCCAGGAACGATGTTCCGGGTCAAACTTGCCAATGGCAAGATAGTCCTGGCACACATCAGCGGGAAAATGCGACTTAATTTCATCAAGATTCTCCCAGGGGACAAGGTAAGGCTTGAGATAACACCGTATGACCTATCCAAAGCACGCATCACCTATCGGCTGTAATTGCTTTCAGCCAAGGAGTTGAAAGGAGTACTATCTATGAAAGTGAGACCTTCCGTGAAGAAGATTTGTGCCAAGTGCAAAATTGTTAAACGCAATGGCACGATCATGGTGATCTGCGAGAACCCGAAGCATAAGCAGCGCCAAGGTAAGTAAAGGAGGAATGGTGGCTCGTATCAGTGGTATTGATCTTCCTGCCGGGAAAAAAGTCGGCATTGCGCTGACTTATCTTTACGGCATTGGCAAGTCTAATTACAAAACAATCTGCAAGATTGCCGGAGTGTCTGAGGACAAAAAGGTCAAGGACCTTACTGAAAGTGAGATCCTTGCTATTCAGAAGGCTATCAACGACAATCTAGTGGTCGAAGGTGATCTCCGTCGTGAAGTGTCGACGAACATCCGCAGACTCATGGAAATTAACTGTTATCGTGGCGTCCGCCACAAACGTGGATTGCCGGTTCGCGGCCAACGTACCAGGACGAATGCCCGCACGCGTAAGGGCCCGAAGAAGACCGTTGGCTCCAAAGCATCTAAGATATAGGCAAAGGGGAATGTATGGCAGATATCAAGAAGAAAGTAGTCAAGCGTAAGAAAGAAAAACGTGTCGTTGGTGAAGGGAAAGCATTTGTTTACTCTTCCTTCAATAACACACTTGTTACTATCACAGATGCACAGGGAGACACTGTTTGCTGGGGTTCTTCCGGAAGCAGCGGCTTCAAGGGTTCCAAGAAAGGAACTCCGTTTGCTGCCCAGGTAGCTGCGCAGAAAGCTGCTGAGAAGGCAATCAATATGGGCATGTCCCGGGTCAATGTGTTTGTCAAAGGGGCTGGCTCTGGTCGCGAAATCGCTGTTCGGGCTCTGCAGTCCGCCGGCCTTAATGTGTCATCCATCAAGGATGTTACTCCCATCCCGCACAATGGATGCAGACCGCGCAAGATCAGAAGAGTATAGGAGGCGATCATGTCGAGATATATTGATGCATCATGCCGGAAATGCCGTGCATTGAATACGAAACTGTTTCTCAAGGGTTCTCGCTGTTCCAGCGGCAAGTGCGCTATCGAACGTGGCAAGATGGGTCCCGGGCAGCATGGAGTTGATCAGAAGTTCCGCAAGGACAGTGATTATGAACTGCATCTGAAAGAGAAACAACGTCTTCGTCTCGCTTACGGACTTTCAGAGCATCAGTTCCATAATTACTTTGATATGGCAAACTCGCAGAAGGCTATTCCAACAGGTGGGAAACTGCTTGAGCTGCTGGAACGCAGACTGGATAACGTGGTCTTCCGAATGGGAGTCCAGTCAGGCCGTAAGTCGGCACGTCAATTGGTTTGTCATGGCAATGTCTTTGTCAATGGACATCGGGTTGATATTCCATCGTATCTTGTCAGAGTGGGAGACATTGTCAGCCTGACTGATACAGGAAAATCCATGATCAGTGTGCAGGAATCAGTGGCCAGTAAGCCGGCGACGCCGCAGTGGTTATCGTTCAATCCCGATAAACTCGAAGGAGCAGTACTCGCGATCCCTACGGCTGAACAAATTGGAGTTCCGATCAATACGCGTCTTGTTATCGAGTTCTACTCGAAGTAGGAGCTTGCTATGATAGAAGGGCTTGAAGGTATCAGACTGACTTCCGCTGAAGAAAATGCTGAGTACGGCAAGTTTGTCTTCGAGCCATTGCAGCATGGATACGGAACGACAATGGGCAATGCTCTTCGACGCATTCTCCTGGAGTCTATTCCTGGAAGCGCTCCTGTAGCGATTAAGATAAACGGCGCTCTTCATGAGTTCACAACTATCTCTGGTATCAAAGAGGACTTGCAAGAGCTTATCTTTAATATCAGAAATCTTCAGGTTTCGATCCTTGATGGGAACGAAGCTACTCTTGTCCTGAAGAAACAGGGGCGCGGAGTGGTCAAAGCGGAAGACTTCGAGAAAAACTCGCTTGTCAAAATCTACAATCCCGATCTGAAAATTGCAGAGTTGTCTGCGGATGACAGCTATATGGATCTCCAGGTAATTCTGCGTACCGGGGTCGGATATGTCAGCAGCGAAGAGAACTATGAATTGCTTGGTGGTACCGTTGACATGATTGCTGTGGACAGTATTTATTCTCCTGTCCGGACGGCTAACTTCACTGTTGAGCCGATCCGCATCAAGCAGAAAGCAGATTTTGAGCGCTTGATCATTGAAATTGACCACTTTCCAACAGTCAAAGCCCGCGACGCACTTGAAGAGGCTTTAAAGAACCTAGACGGTCATGCACAGACATTGTTGACATGTTTGATGGCGGACGGTTCAGCGGAGAATGTTCCAGAAGCAACAACTTCTGAAGAAGATACCTTGACGAAAGGTCTGGAAACTATTACGGGTGTCAAGAGCCGTTGGGCAGAGGTCCTGAAAAAAGCCGGTGTTGTTACAGTCACGGATTATCTAGAGCATCGGGAAGACAGTATTCCAGGTTTTGGCGAAGCTGGTCGCAAGAGTGTTGACGAGGCTCTTGAGGAAGCTGGAATCAGTATTCCTGAAGAATAGCAGACACTTGGCGATTAGTACGAACCTGACGACGAGAGGAGTATTTTTACCATGAGACATGGAAGAAAGCTGAAGAAGCTTGGCGTATACAGCGGTCTGCGCACTATGATGCTGCGCAATCTTTCGACCTCACTGATAGAAAAAGGTCGTATTGAAACGACGGTAACGCGTGCAAAGAGTGTAAAACGTGTTGTGGAAAAGCTTATGACAACTGCAAAGGTCGATAACCTTGTTGCACGGCGCAAGCTGCATGCGTATCTCTTAACGTCCGAAGCAGTCGACGCAGCATTCAAGCTTGCGAAGGAACGGTATCTAACCCGTCCAGGAGGATATCTGCGCGTTATTAAAACTGGCTACCGTAAGGGCGACGCTGCAGAGCTTGCTATTCTGGAATTTGTCGAGAAATAGATGATCGGCCTCAACAAGGTCTCGTATGAAATCGAGACCTCCGCGGGGGCTGTCCAGGTCCTTCGTGACATAGACCTGGAAATACCAGATGGTTCGATTTCAGCGATTGTTGGTCCTAACGGTTCAGGCAAGAGCACATTAGCCCGTCTCATCAGCGGGCTTTTACAGCCGACTTCCGGCACTGTCAAGTTGGTGCCGGAAGTCGGTCTGTATGGTGCCCCCAAGGAGGTCTCTCCAGGGCTGGATGTAGGACTTGTTTTTCAGAATCCTGATAACCAGCTTGTTGCAACGACCGTGGAAGATGACATCGCCTTTGGCCTGGAGAATCTGCAGTTGTCCCATGCCGAGATGGTCAGACGTATCGATGATGCACTGAAACTCCTTGAACTGGAGGAATATCGTACGTATCCTCCCCATCGTTTGTCCGGGGGGCAGAAGCAGAAGGTCGCTATCGCTGGTATTCTGGCCATGAAACCTTCTTTTTTGATTCTGGACGAGGCGACATCCCTTCTCGATCCGGCAAATCGTCATGAAGTCATGCAGACGGTGCTCCATTTGAACAGGGAACTGGGTATTGGCGTCGTCATGATCACGCATCTCCTTAGTGAGGTGCTTATGGCATCTCATGTCGGTGTGCTTACGGAAGGCCGGCTGATAGGATGGGGCGATCCGCGGGCGGTTTTTGACGATTCATCGATTGTGGAACGCGGGGGGCTTGTTCTTCCTCTCAGCGCCCGTGCCTCTTTTATTATGCGGAAACGGTGGAAGGATTTTCCCTTATGTTTTACCCCTGAGGAGTTTGCTGAGGCGACATGTCGATTGAATTGAAAAATGTCGATTACACTTATGACAGCGGCGAAGCATTTGAATACTTTGCGTTGCGTCACATCAGTCTCCTGATACAGGAGGGCACGTTCGTGGGTATTGTAGGACGCACGGGTTCAGGAAAGTCGACTCTCGTCGATCATCTCAATGGACTCTTGTTCCCGAGCAGTGGAGATGTTTTTGTCGATGGAGTAACGGTACGCAATGATCGTGCCGTGCTTGCTTCTGTACGTCGCAAGGTCGGGATTGTGTTCCAGTATCCCGAAGACCAGTTTTTTGCTGAGACCGTTTATGATGAAGTTGCTTTTGGCTGTCGCAATTATGGTTTCAGCAAAATACAGGTCGAGGAGAGCGTGCGATCTGCTATGGGCAGCGTCGGTCTTGATCCTGACCATTTTCTGCCGCTGTCCCCGTTTCAGCTGAGTGGTGGTGAACAACAGCGTGTGTCATTGGCAAGAGCTTTGATCAACAATCCCAAAATCATTCTTGCCGACGAGCCTACCGGAAACCTGGACCCCCAGCATAGTTTGGAAGTCTGGCAAAACATTCAAC
>CAZEWU010000088.1:0-5948 GCA_964516155.1 uncultured Caldisericota bacterium | reverse complement strand
GGTTGGAAGAATATGTTTTTGATGTGATGAAGAAATGGTTTGATGTCGATAATACCAGAATAGCTTATAGCGTTAAACTCCAGCGTGGACAAACGGAAAATGAGTTTGACTGTCTTGTTCTCGTTGAAAACAAACTCTATGTCATTGAATGCAAAACTTCACTGGGTGGCGACGGAGACACTCTTATGAATGCCGCTTACAAGATTGCAGCCCTGCGGGCCGAGTTTGGTCTGAATGCGCAATGTCATCTGCTGACTGCTGACACGGTTGCTGATGATCCAGCAATGTATGCAGTTGTGCGAAGGCGCGCGCAGCAACTGCTTAACGTTCGCATTGCCGGACCGTCGGTTCTGATGAGCCAGGTCGGCATGAGGAGAGAGTTCGGCGTCATTTCATGACAAAGGTACAGGTCTCTCAGCGCTACTTTTCTTCACTGTCCGACATTGTTGCTGAAGTTGAGAGAGTTTCTGAATACGACATCATGGCACGTTTGACGGGGGTCATGCCTGCTGACCGCAGCAGGGTATACGCGAGTTCCCAGCACCATCCGGCGTAATATGTCTGTGCAACGGCAATGCCGTTGTCGCAGGGGTCGCCATAGGATGCGACCAGCCAGCAGGCATATCGTGAAAGCCTGATGCTCCCAGGTTTTTCTCCGGGATCACAGTAAAAATGATGTGTCACCTTGAAGCCGTTGTTCCTGCAGGCTGCCATTGCTTTGCTGATGGCAGCCTCAAACTCCCGCTGCGGGCGCCAGCCCAGGATGCTCCGCAGATCGTCAGCTATCCAGAATTCCACGCCATGGCTGTCGACATGCTGTATTCCGGTAAAAGCTGTTCCATCCGTTCCCCTGATCGGTGCAGGCGCGGTGTTTTTCTTCATGAAGACTCTCCTCTGAACAGATTCTCCGGGTCGTGCCGGGGTCTTGAGCGGCGCAGGGTCAGGCGGTCGCCGATACCGTCGTACTGGATGTGATGGAGGGTGCACCAGTCGCACGCTGTCGCGCCGGTCCGGCGGTAGAAGTCGCGCCAGCCTGGGTACTCCTTGACGATGTCGTTGTAGTTGAGCTGTCCCAGACGGATCTCGTCCGCGAAGGCGATCGCCTGCAGGATCTTTGTGACGTCCTGCCCGTGGATATTAGGCGTCGGGTAAGGCTCCATGTTCACGAAGGTCCGGAAGCCTTGTTCGTGCGCTCTTTGCAGGGCGGCGATACGTTCCGGGTAAGGGGCCGTTCCCGGTTCGTAGCGCTGCCGGAACTCTTCGTCAAGGGAGACGAGGGTGATGCCGAACACGTTGTGGCGTGCAAGCGTCAGCGCTTCCTCCGGGATGATCCCCTTGGTGAGAATATGAACGGGGATGTCATAGGTATTGATGAGCCTCATGAGCCGCAGCGTCAGTGCGGCTACCATAGGCTGCTGATACATGAAGGAGTCCGTGGCAAAGGAGAGCTGCACAAACCGCGCTTTGCCCCGCAGGTGCGGCAGTTCCTTCTGTGCCAGCTGGACCGCGTTGGCAACCAGCTTCGGACGGCACCACTCCTCGTAGGAGGCCACCTTGCCGAAACGCTGCATCATGAGGAAGGCGTAGCAGGGAAAACGACAGCCGTGCGAGCAGCCGACGACGTGCGTCGCCGCGTAGGCTCCGCTGCCGCCTGCGCCCGTCCGGTAGATCAGTGACTTGCGGATGACCGTCTCCATGACAACATGGTACACGAAAAAAAATCACCCGGAACCCGCTCCGGGTGATAACGTGGCAAACAACCTTCTACTCAGTGTATCCAGTTTTTGTCAGTCGTGCAGTTTGAGGCTCAGGTTCAAGCCGTCTCCGATGGGCAGGATCGTCGTATACAGACGCGAATCGGCGGCGGTCAGTTCGTTGTAACGATGCACCGGCACCGTGAACTTCGCCGGGATCCCCATGGGCTTGAAGAGCGCGTCATCGGCGGCCAGGATACCGCCTGTGCGGAGGAGCTGCACACAGCGTTCCAGGAGCTCCGGGTACAGCGGCTTGGCCGAATCCTGCAGGATGAGATCAAAAGGACCCTGCAGGTCGTGCGTCACCATGACGGCGTCTCCCTCGACAAGGTCGACGACCGACAGGAGCCCTGCGTCCTGCAGCGAACGGCGCGTTGCTTCGACCAGCGCATGACTCAGTTCGACGCTGGTGAGCCGTCCGCCGGTCTCCTTTACCGCCTGCGCAAGCCAGACGGTCGAGTATCCCAGGCACGTCCCCAGCTCCAGGACGCGCTGGGCATGGAGCGTGCGGACAAGAAATCCCAGCATCTTGCCCACCTCGGGCCCGATGGAGGACTGGATGTCGGTCCGCCCTTCATACCGCTGCCCCAGTTCCGGGAGAGCGGCATTGTCCTGGCGCATCAGCGCAAGGATATACGCGTGGATCGCGTCGTTCATGGATGGCACCTAGTATCCCCGGTCGAGGTTGACGAGGTTGCGCGGCGTCTCGCCGCGGTCCGCCCGTATGGCGTTCTCAAAGGATTCGCCCCACAGGCCTTCGACGGAGACATCCGTGAACCCGCCCGTGTGCGGGGACATGACAACGTTGTCGAGCTTCCAGAACGGCTTGTGCGCCGGCATGACCGGAAGCATCCTGCCGGATGCGTCGCGCTGGACCGGCGAGGGCGGGTAGATCCACCACGGATCGATTCCGGCTCCCCGGAGCGTCCCGTCGCACAGGGCTGCATACAGAGCGTCTTCGTCCACCGTCTTGCCGCGGCCGATATTGATGAACCAGCGCCCCTTCATGGCGGCGAATTCCTGCGGTCCGAAGAAGTTACGGGTCTCGGCTGTCAGCGGCAGGACGTCGATGACGAAATCTCCTGCGCTGCAGAACGCTTCCTTGTCGGCAAGGCCGTAAACGCGATCAACGCCGTCGGCAGCTTCGCCCCCGTGATGGCGGAGACCCGTGACCTTCATGCCGAGGGCGTGACACACGCGGGCGATATGCAGACCGATATTGCCGAGACCGGCGATGGCCACGGACTTTCCGAACAGGCCGATGACGGGATCGTCCATCGTGGAAAACCCGTGCCAGATCCCCTGCCGCAGATCGCGGTCATAGGGAATGATACGGCGCGTCAGCGCAAACATGAGCGCGATGGCATGCTCAGCGGTCACTTCACGGTTGCCGTGCGAGTTTGCCAGCGGAACATGCGCTTTCCGGACGACCGAAAGATCGATGGCGTCGATGCCGGCGAGGGGGACCTGAACCAGTTTCAGTTTTGGCGCGGCGGCCAGCAGCTCAGGCGTAAGACTGGTCGTGATCAGCGCGCCGATATCGTCGCCGTGCCTGGCCAGCTCTGCTGCGTCGGTAATGACGAGCGGACGCGGGCCGGTGAACGCAGCGCGCTTTGCCGCTTCGTCCCAGACGCGTTCCCAGTGGACGGGGGGAACAGTCCCGATATATACTGCCATGATGATACCTCCTGCACTTCAGACTGCTCCTTCGCAGTCATTGTACCATTGTTTCGCGAGACGAAGGAGCGCCGGGCCGGCTACCTGCGCACGCCGTTGATGGGGATCGAGGTCTCCACCACCTGCCTGCCCTCCTGACGTTCGACGTTCAGCTGGATCTGTGTCTGGTCGATATCAAAGTACCGGCCGATGACGGCGACCAGTTCTTCCTTCATCTTCTCCATCTGGGCGGGCGGGAGCTGGGAGCGGTCCTGAACCAGGATAAAGGTCAGACGCTCCTTGGCGATCTGGTTGGTCGCCTTGTGAAACCAGTTCACCTCTGCCTCCGGAAGAGGTTCAGCAGACTGCGGCCTGTGGCAAGCGCCGCGAAGGGGACTGTTTCGCCCTCCAGGCGCTGCGCGATCTCAAGATACGCGTTCGTGGCGGGTGTGCTCTGGGACAGAACCAGGACGTCGCCGCGGTTGGTGGCGTCGATGATCGCCTTATCGTCGGGAACGACCCCCATGAGATCCGTTCCCAGCACGTCGACGATATCGTCGCTGGTCAGCTGCTTCTTGCGCTCGATGAGCGTGCGGTCGTACTTGTTGACGATCAGCCCGCAGTTCTTGACGCCCCTGTTCTCCAGGAGCCCGATGACGCGGTCGGCATCGCGTACCGAGGTCACGTCCGGCGTGACGACGACAAGGGCCTGCTGTGCGGGAGCGCTGCTTGCTTCAAACCCATGCTCGATCCCGGCGGGGCTGTCCAGGAAAACGTAGTCAAAGGATTCGGCAAGGCCGGCGATCGCTTCTTTTACTTTGTCGAGGTCCAGGTCCTGCTTGTTGTGCAACTGGGAGGCGGCGAGCAGCATGAGCGCTCCATCCGCATGTTTCTCCTTCACCATGGCCTGATCGGGGGTGCACTTGCCTTCAAGTACGTCCATGAAGGTGTAGACGACGCGGTTTTCGAGGCCCATGACAAGGTCCAGGTTGCGGAGCCCCACGTCCATGTCTACGAGGAGAACGCGCTTTCCGAGCTTTGTCAGGGCTCCGCCGACGTTGGCGGTCGTCGTCGTCTTGCCGACGCCGCCCTTTCCTGATGTGACGACGATGACTTTTCCCATGTATCTATCTCCTTTTTCCTGCAGGTTCGATATGAAGGACGCCGTCTTCAACGAACGCCGTACGCGCCCGGCGCGCGTCATGGAAGCCCCGTCCCCCGTTTCCTTCGTATTCGACGTCGCTGACGGTCATGCGTGACGGCTCAAATCCCAGTGCGGTGATGCTCCCTCCGGCCGAGACGACGCCGCGGATCACGCCGAAGACATAGATACTCCCGGCCGCGTGGACCTCCGCTCCTTCATTGACGTCACCGGCGACGACGACGTTTCCGCCCGTCGTGACGGATTGTCCGGAGCGCAGCGTGTGATCCACGATAATGGTGGGGTCCTGGGGCGGAGCGGGAAACAGGACTTCGGCCGGGTCGGCCGGAGGCTCCGCCTGAGGCAGCTGGTAGTCCAGCTGATGTTGCTGGAAGAACACCTCAAACGCATGGAGCTCGTCGGGCGACAGCGTGCGTTCACCCGGCTCAAGAACGAACGGAAGGCGCTGCATGACATCGCCGCGCCGCCTGAGGACATCATCCAGCTGTTCCAGGATCTCGGCGACCGGTGTCGACCGGCCGATGATCATCTCGACGTTCTGTCCGGTTCCTTTCAGGACGAATCCTTTCCGCTCCATAGTGCTCCCTTTTCAGCCCGCGGGCTGGTATCACGTTCAGTATAGCAGGTCCGCAGGTTCATACGAGTATGCCTATCGACGCGCAGGCAGGCGTAAAAGCGGAAGTGATCAGGACAAGAAGTCCAGGGGGTCGCGCAAGATTGTGATGGAGCGGCGGCGGTCCTATGCCGACTTTCGCTCCGAGATGATCACGCCAAGGATATCCGGTCCGACCTGGTTGCCGAGGACGGGTTCAATCTGAGCCAGCATGCTGGGCAGGTTGTACCGGGACGTGAACTCATGCTGAAAACTCTCAACCTCGGCTTTGTTGCCGCCATACTGGAACCCGATATACTCGAGCCCCTTCTGCACATACCTGTCGATGATCGCCCACAGGTGTTCCAGCGCGACTTTCTTGGTCCGGGGACGGTCCTCGACGTCCGTGGCGCCCTGGGTGAAGGTCAGGATAGGCTTGATCCTCAGGATACTGGCGGCGATGACGGCGGCCTTTCCGATGCGCCCGCCCCTCTCGATATATTTGAACGAGTCGACTACAAAGTAGGTATGCGTCCGCAGGCAGAGCCCCTCCGCCTCGGCGACGACCTGCCACAGAGGCGCTCCGGATTCGGCCAGTTCCACCGCCCGCATCACCGGAAATGCGATGCCAAGGCCGGTGTTCCAGGTATCTACCAGCTTCACGTGCACCGTGTTCAGCTGATTGCGCCCGGTAAGAGCCGCGTTGAGCGTGCCCGAAAGACGTGAGCTGACGTGAAGCGACACGATGTCGCCCGTCGGATCCTTGTCCAGAATGGAGCGGTAG
>CAZEWU010000087.1:0-5975 GCA_964516155.1 uncultured Caldisericota bacterium | reverse complement strand
AACAGAAGGAGCGCAAGATCAATACCGGCATCTTTGTTGATACACCAGTAGACAAGGGGCACCAGCAGGACAAAGAATTCTTCTGTGCCGAGGAAAGAGAGCGTTTTCATTGCAGGAGCAAGCCATGAGACCTGCTGAAGCCACACATTGATATGCGCTTCCCACTGAAGCAGCGAACCGACCGGCACCATCCCCACCTCCCGCGTTATGCTCTTTCTTATAAATCAGTGCCTGGACGAATGCTCCGGATCAGCCGATGCGCCGGCGGTCGCCAGCGCATCGGCCACCGCGCCGATCAGGTCCTGCGTATGGTAAGGCTTCTGAACATAGCCGACCATGCCGGCGTCCAGGGCTTCCTGTGCATGCCCGTCCAGACCATATCCTGTCGAAAGAATAGCGCGGATCTCCGGAGATACTTTTTTCAGTTCCCGGAAGCATTCCAGGCCGTCCAGACCCGGCATGACCATGTCGATGATCGCCAGATCCGCACCGGATGGATGAGAACGGTACCACGCTACGGCGTCGTTCGTCCCGGCTGCAGTGACGACTTCATAACCGGCCCGGTGCAGGATCTCGTAAGTAAGCTTGCGGACAACCTCTTCATCGTCAACGACCAGGATAAGTCCATGTCCCGCCGTATGGGTCCCCGCCACCGGGACATTGACCGGTACAGTATCGGTAGCCGGTATGTACACTGTAAAGGTCGTGCCCGACCCCACCTTGCTTTCAACATCGATAAATCCCTTGTGCGCCTTGACAATGCCATACACCATGGCAAGACCCATTCCCGTTCCTTTGCCTGCCTCCTTCGTCGTAAAAAACGGCTCGAAGATGCGGCGCAGGTTCTTCTTCTCGATGCCGATCCCGGTGTCGCTGACCGAGAGCACGACGAACGTTCCCGGTGCAGCGCCGGGATGCCCGGTCAGCTGATCGGCATTCAGATCCATCCTTCTCGTACGGATCGTCATGCGCCCGCCATGCGGCATGGCATCGCGCGCATTGATAGCAAGATTCAGAACGACCTGCTGAAGCTGTCCGGGATCTCCCAGGACCGTTGCCTGGTCACTGTCAAAATATTCGGTGATCGCAATGTTCTTCTCCACCGTCCGGGTCAGGAGCGAAACGACTTCCAGGATCGTGCTGTTGAGATCGACGGTCGTATTCTGACTCCTGCCGCGCCGTGCAAAACCGAGCAGTTGTTTGGTCAGCTCGGCGGCACGTTCGGCCGCCTGCTGGATAACATGCAACCCCTCCTGCATCGTACTTCCCGGCTGCGCATCCGGCTCAAGCATGTTGGCATACCCGAGGATACCCGTCAGAATATTGTTGAAGTCATGAGCAACGCCGCCCGCAAGCATGCCGACTGCTTCCAGCTTTTGTGACTGACGCAGTTGCTCCTCCAGAGCCGTTTCTTCAGTAACGTCACTTCCCACGAACGCATAGTTCACAACAGCACCCGCCGGGTTGCGGATCGGGCTGATCATGAATTCCATTTCGAGAGGCGATCCGTCTTTGCGGGTGGTCGAGACCCTGCCTTTCCAGCTGTCGCCAAGTTTCAGCTTTTGGCTGACGCTCGAACTCAGCGGTGTTTTCGCGTTCAGTCCCAGGATCGGACGGATATCATGTCCTATGCCCTCTTTCCCGGGGAAACCGGTGGCAGCGCCGAAAGCAGGGTTAACATACGTCACGACACCATTTGGGTCCGTAATGGCGATTCCCTCCGCCGCCTGTTCCACAACAGTTGCAAGACGCAGAAGCTGGGCCTCGGCGCGTTCGCGGAGCATTGTACTGACACTCATGAACGCGATGACAAAGACCAGCAGCAGAATGATCGCGATCGTCCCGGCAGCCAATCGGGGATTAACGTTCAGGCCGGCAGCAGCCGTCCCGGCAGAACTCCGGGACAACGACGCGCCCCCGGCAGAAGAGGATGCGGCGGCTGGGACAGAAGAAACCGTCACACTCAATATCAAGGCGATCACGAGAAGGATCAGCCTTCTTGTCCTCATATTTATTCCTCCCCGCATCATTCCCTCAGCAAGAACAGAGACATAATTTCATTGTGGCGTTCCGGTACTTCTTTTCAAGAGATGCATAAGACAGTCACATCCCTCTGAGAGCCGTAAGCGTCCACAGATCGACGGCGACAACGATGACAAGCGCCACGATCCACGTTATCACATACGTGGCATTCCGTACCGGCTGATTGTTCCGTTCGGCGGCCACAAGCTCGACGAGCGACCAGACCATGGCGGCAACGGCCAGGAACATCGAGATCACATTGCTCAGCAGGAACAGCGCTCCGCCATGGTACCCGAATTGCCAGCCATTGGTCAGGAGATTGAGAACAGCCAGGACAAATGCGACCAGCAACAGCCATCGCCACGATTGATTTCGCATAGACACTCTCCCTTCACATCATTATAGTATGCAGGTGATAGCGGGGTATGCAAGAAGGAACAGACCCGGTGAGGAACTACGTTCCATCGCTTCCGGACGATATGTCTTCAGCGATCAGTTTGCTGTTCCATGCCTGCCAGGCGTCGCCCCCGCGTGCCTTGGCACGGTACATGGCGACATCTGCATAGTGGAGCAGCAGGGATGGATCCGAACCATCCTGACACGACCAGGCAAGACCGACACTGGCAGTACATGGAACAACGCTTCCATCAAGACCGACTGGTTCTCCGAGAGCATCGACAATCTTGCGGGCTACGATCGCCGCTGAATGTGCCGAAGAACACCCGGAAAGAAGCACTACGAACTCGTCGCCTCCCACACGGGCGACCGTGTCCGCACCACGGACGCAGGCAAGCAACCGCTGCGCAATGGTCGTCAGATAGCGATCCCCGGCCTGATGTCCCCGCGTGTCGTTAATCTCCTTGAAATGGTCGAGATCGATGTAGAGTAACCCGACACCGCTTCCGGAACGGGCGGCAAGTTTGAGCATCTGCGCCATGCGGTCATCCAGCAGCATGCGGTTAGGAAGACCTGTCAGCAGATCATGCTGAGCCATGTAGTGAAGCTGCTCCTCCAGTCGTTTACGATCGGTGACGTCACGCAATACAAGAAGCAGTCCGATGATAGTTCCACGATGTGCCCGCAACAGGGAGAGTTTCGCGTCAAACCACGGAGGCCCCCCGATTTCGAGGGTCCCTTCGCGCTCTGTCGCGACCCAGGCGGACAATTCCGGCCATTTCTGAAGGAGGTCCCTTCCAGCCGTCCCCTGCGCAGCGCGGAAGCTCGTTCCAAGGATTGCTTCCGCGGAAGGGTTGAGTTGAATGATGCGTCCCTCCGTGTCCAGAACGATAATGGCGTCGGCCATCTGACGGACCAGCAGCCTGTTGGCCAGCGGTGCAATATTAAAGAGCCCATACTGAAAAACGGCCCAGAACAGCGCAACAGCTGAAATGCTGAGTGCCAGCGCCCCCCAGTCGAGATGCGGAAGCCATGCCGGCGCCAGTTGAAAGAGAACATTCCCGGTCATAGGAGCTGCAGCAGCGATAAGAACGGCATACATCTGGCCATTCGTGTAATACGCAGTGCGCCGGAGACCGGAAATGAGAAAGACAATTTCCACGCCGCAGGCGACAAAAACATACAAACTGAACAGCAAGAGAAGCGGCCCATATGTCTTCTCAAGGATCAGGGGCTCCCATGGACCGGTACCGGAACGAACCGTCACGGAACGCCATAACAGATGGTGCCAGCTGTTGGTCCAGACAACAAGAATAAAAAAACCGGAGAGAGCCGTCAGAAGAGAGGTCGACAGTATGGCAGGCCGCGCACGGCCGCCGACCTGCAATGCAAATCTGCAGAGAACAAGCGGGACAAGCGCTATGCCGACATCCTCCACCCTGACCCAGAACATGGCGGAAGCTGCCGTTCTGCTGCTGAGTTCACAGGCATACCCAAACGCGTAGGTACTGAGACAGACCATGAGCGTGAAAAAAGAACGCGCTCCGGGGATCCCATGTCGTCGAAGTGCGGCCATGCCCAGAATCAGACAGACACCCACTGTAGCTAACAGAGGAATTACAAGGGGAATAAAGGTAACCATGATGCCATTTTTCTCCTGCAGCTGTGTATGGCAGACGGCACACATGCGCCGCTTGCCTCGTCTTCATCGTTCCAAGTCACAGTATGGGCTTCAGGACTTTTTATTGCAAGTCTTGTGTGGTATGCGACTCGTCTTTTTTATCGCATCCGTCGCCGAAGAGTTTTGCGAACGTCGCTCTTATCGGATTCTCTGAGCGCAGATCCAGATCAGAAAGCGTGAAACGACGTGCCTTCCAGGATTTTCGCCACTTCTTCCCAGCCGGTGGCATAAGCATAGTTATAGCGCGCCGGAAGCGCAAACACATAGGCGCCATTGTGCCCGAGCTCCGTCGGTTCGATGGGAGCCGCACTGACAGAGAACTTTCCTTGTTGAAGTGCAGCCCACTGAGCCAGGGTGAAGATCATGACGGGGATATCCTGCCGTGGATGCTGAGAAGTCCATTGAGGATGCCTGATGCCGATCTCCGTCCCCTGTTCACTGACCACCCTGCCCTGTGTGTCGCTGGCATATCCTTCCCATGTATCAGTAACGACTGAATATACTCTCCAGGACCTTGGCAGTGAAACGCTGAAACCGTAACGGTCATTTCGATACTCGATCCCGGCGCATTTTGCAACCATAACAGACCCGACAATACAGATGAAAGCAATGATTGCTATGCACACAAAGACCTTCACTGGTTGTGTTTTCATAAGCGTTCCTCCCCGCTTATCGCAAAGAACAGGTCCGCCATAAACACGTATGCAAACGTTCGTATTGCATCCTGTTTCTTCTGGACCATCGGGTCTGGAGGGGAAACAGGACAGCCTTCACGAAATAATTCTCCTGTAAGCAGGAGAAACATGGACCGGAGGGGTTTCAGGCTGTATGCTCGTCCAGGGTCCTTCGTACCACCGTTGCGAGTTCCTGAAGATTGTACGGCTTGGGCAGGAACCCGTCCGCTCCCCCGGGAGCACCCACAAGTTCCTGAATGCCGCCGGTCAGGGAATACCCGGACGAAATGATGACCGGTGCGGTGACGCCGCATTGCCGGAGCCGCCGCAGGACCTGATCTCCCATCATGTCCAGCATCGTCATGTCCAGAATGATGAGATCGACCTTCGTTGATTGTTCCTGGAACAATGCAATAGCTGAGGAACCATCCTGTGCGGTCAGTGTTGAATAGCCACAACGGCGCAGCATGCGACTGGCAAGCTGAAGGACCATCTGCTCATCATCAATGACCAGAATCTTTTCCCGGCCGGACGGCACGGCAGAAGAATCTTTGGCTGGATGCAACGCAGGCGCCGGCTCGCGGCAACGTGGAAAGTACAGAGAAAACGTCGACCCCTTGCCAAGAGCTGTCTTCACCATGATCCATCCGCCTGCCTGCTGCACCGCTCCATACACGACCGACAAGCCAAGGCCTGTGCCGTGTCCCAATGGTTTTGTCGTAAAAAACGGCTCAAACAGATGCTGTTGTACAAAATCCGTCATACCCTCGCCGGTATCACTCACGGAAAACAGGACGTACTCCCCCGTCCGGGCTTCCGGGTGGGCAAGAACAAACTGCCCATCAATGGCAACATTTGCTGTGCGAATGGTCATAATGCCGTTTCCTGCCATGGCATCGCGGGCATTGATCACAAGGTTGATCGTGATCTGCGTCAGCTGCGCCGGATCGATCAGAATATTCCACAGATCCGCATCATACTGGCGGAGCACTGTAACAGAGGACGGCAACGTTCTTCCCAGCGCCTGTAACGTTGTATCTACAGCAGTACTCAGCTGAGTGACCATCGGCGAAACACCACCGTTACGGCTGAACGCCAGAAGGCTGTGTGTAAGATCAGAAGCCTTGGAAGCCGCCTGCTCCGCCTGAACCAGCAATTCTGAAGTGGAAGAAGACGCTTCCGTCTGCTCACGAACCATGCTG
>CAZEWU010000086.1:0-6009 GCA_964516155.1 uncultured Caldisericota bacterium | reverse complement strand
TCCTCAACGCGTACGATAACCTCGTCCTTCTTGGCGACCGCACGGAGCGTCCCTGTTCCATGAGCATGGATACACACATTGATCTCAGCTTCGTAGGCGCAAACGCTGGCACGACGCACGACAGATTCCTTGTACCCCTTGTTCTGCAGAAACTTCTTGAGAAGAGCCGATCCTTCCCCTGCATGTTCCAGTCCATTGCACCGTATGTCATACATAAAATCAGCGCTTGCTTCAAATTCCTTGGAGAGAGCGGAGAAACTTCCCAGCGTAATAACGCGGCGCTGGTCATGGACATACACAGAATACAGGCTCCGGACGACAGCAGACAGCACATCCATATCGGTTATCATCCCGGCCAGTTTGCCATCACTTTCAATGACAGGGAAACGACCGAACTTGAACTGCTGAAAATATGAAAGGATGGTCTCAAAACTATCGTGGACGTTCACCGTAATAACGTCCCGCGTCATAACGGAATCTACTGAATCCGCCAACCGTCCGTCCGCCAGCGCTTCAATGATCTTTGAAACCGAGATGAGACCCACGAGCCGAAAGTCTTCATCTACGACAGGGATTCCTGAGACAGCTTTCTCCCGCATGACGATACGGGCGGTAGCCACACGGTCCTGCGGATGCAGCGCATAGGGAGTCTTCGACATGACGCTTGAAGCGTCCAGGCTGCTGAACAGCCCAAGATATCGCAGTGCCTCTACGCTCTGCTCTAGCGACATTCGCTATCCGGACAGCCCCCGGGCATAAAGTTTTCCTGATACGACATAGACGATATCTTGCGTCGCCAGGAGAACGATGCCCGTGCTGCGTGCAAGATCAATGACTTCCTGCGGGATCTCTTTCCCGCGCGCCACTATGATGGCGGGCAGGTCCAGCATCTGCGCAGTCCGGATAATTTGAGGAGTAGTCAGACCGGTTATCAGAAGCGTGTCAAGTCGACTCATGGTCAGCACATCGCTCATGAGGTCCGAAGCAAACGCATGATTCACCTCTATCTGCTCCAGATGCTCACCCACGACACATCGCGCACCGGTAATCTCAAGAACTTCGCTTAATTTCAAGTGGCTACCCCTCTCAGATACGTCGATGTATCAGACCTCTTCGCAGGCCTCCGGGACGTGCGATTCAGCAAGTGCATTCTCAAAATCGTCCCTGAAATTCCGCAGGGCTGATTCGAAAGCGAGCGGCACCGCCTGACCAAGCCCACAGAATGACGTATCACTCAGCAAGTTTAGCAACATGCCTAACCGATGCAAGGCATCCGGATCAGCAGTTCGGTTCACCAGTGATTCCATGATGGCGCTGATCTGCAGGGTACCTTCCCGGCAAGGCGTACACTTTCCACAGGACTCATGCCGGAAGAAATGGGCGACCTCTGCCAGGAACGGGAGAAGAGGAACGTCCGTCGACGCGACCAGAACAACCCCGGACCCAAGAGAAACGTTATAAGCCCTCATCGCCGCATAATCCAGCGGAATGTCGAGATACTTGTCAGAAAGAACAGTGCCTGCGCTGCCACCTGTCTGGATGAAACCGATCCGTTTGCCCCCCTTGATCCCTCCGCCAAAATCATAGATGAGCTCGCGGAGCGTTACCCCAAACGGAGCTTCCACGATGCCGCGGTTGGCGACATCTCCCGACAGTGAGAAGACTTTCGTCCCCGAGCTTCCCGCCGTACCAAAGGAGAGGAACCAGTCGCTGCCGTTCAGCAGGATCGGTGGAACGTTGGCAAATGTCTCGACGTTGTTGATAAGAGTCGGTTTTCCAAAAAGCCCCTTCTCGGTAGGGAACGGCGGCTTGTTGCGTGGCGTTCCACGCTTGTTTTCAATAGATTCCAGGAGTGCGAATTCCTCACCGCAGACATAGGCGCCGCCGCCGCGATAAATCTCGAGCTCAAACCTGAACCCCGTCCCCAGAATGTTGTCGCCGAGCAATCCATACCCACGGGCATCGTCGATAGCCTTCCTGAGGCGCGCGATCGAAAGGGCGTACTCTCCGCGGACATAGATGATACCGATATGAGCACCGACAGCATACCCGGCGATTGCCATGGCCTCGACGATCGAGTGAGGATCTCCCTCAAGAATCAGACGATCTTTGAACGTCCCCGGTTCGCCTTCGTCGGCATTGCAGACGACGTATTTCTCATCACCAGGCTGCGCTGCGACAGCACTCCACTTTTTCCCCACCGGGAAACCGGCACCGCCCCGGCCGAGTAATTTGCTGTCCATCATGATCTGAACGACTTCATCCGGGTGCATGGCAAGAGCTTTTGCCAAAGCAGCATACCCGTCACGCGCAATATACTCGTCAATGCTGACGGGATCGATGAGACCGGCATTGCGCAGAACGATCTTCTGCTGCTGTTTTCCTGTCTCCTTTTCAACAAAGCGTTTGCTGGAGAGCGCACGATCGATAACGAGACGCGAGACGACCCTTCCCTTCAGGAAATGCTCGGTAACGATCTCTTCGACATCCACAGGCCTGACATTACCATAGTAAACGTCATCCGGAAAAATGGCGATCACGACACCCCGATCGTAAATGCCAAGAGCTCCGGTTTCCACGACTGATACCTGACTTGTAAGATTATACCTGGCAATGGTCTCTTCCAGCTTCTGTTTCACCTCAGCAGCACCCTGCAGGACAGAGTTGGAATCAACCGGAACGATGATCTGCATTGAGAACGGTTTCATCGGTCGCCCTCCGCACGTTTCGACTTAAGAATAGCTGTCAGGTTTTCCGGTGCAAGGTTGCCATAGGCATCGTCATCGATCATGAACGCCGGAGACACCCCGCAGATCCCAAGACAGCTGGAACCTTCCAATGTGAACATCCCGTCGGACGTAGTTTCGCCGAGGTCCACCCCCAGGAGCCTCTTGAGCTCCGTCATGATCACAGGCGCACCGGATACATGACACGGGCCGCTCGTACAGACACGGATGACATGACGGCCTCTCGGTTCTGTCGAAAGCATGGTATAAAACGTCACAAAGCCATGAAGCTGCGCCGGAGGTACTTCCATGAGATGCGCAACCTCATCCAGGACCGATTCTGGAAGAAAATTCCCGTAATGATGCTCGAGTTCGAACATAACGTCCATGTAGGACAGCCGTCCATGATGCTCTGTCCTGTTGTTCGCTACCACGTTCTTCAGAAAATCCCTGTCCTCGTTACTCAGTACATACCCTTTCTCAGACGTCTGAACAACTTCGTTTGATCCCATGGTTTCCTCCCAGATCGCTTTTTTCCGGAGCTTTTTCGCTCCTCAAAAACCGATCGCGCCCGTTTTTTTGGAAACCGCCATGAGCGCCGATCGTTTTCAGTACCATCCCGTTACTGAAACGATTTTCCAGACGATAGTCTTCCGTTATGACCTGAGTCCTCTTTTCTGAGTTTGTTATAGCATCTTTTCAAAGACACTCAAGATGGCACAACAGTATCAGATTGCAGCGGCCGCAGCGCGCGGTCAAGAGACCCATTCAGAAAAGCTATGGCCATCCCGTAGTTTGTGACCGGGACATGTCGTTCATGACAGAACAGCAGGACGGAAAGCATCTCTCTCCGGCTGAAAACACAGGCGCCGCAATGAATGACGACGTGATACCGTGAGATGTCCGGCGGCAGGTCGCGGCCGCTTACAACATCGAACTCAATGCGCTGCCCATAGGTGCGCCGCAGCCAGGCAGGGATTTTTACCCGGCCGATATCCTCGCCTATGGGATGATGGGTACATGACTCGCTTATAAGAACACGATCACCCGGTTTAAGAGTCCCAAGCGCACGAGCTCCTTCCTCAAGCTCTTTGATGTCTCCCTTATAGCGTGCGAACAGGATGGAGAAACTCGTGACCGGGATCGACGGCGGAACAGCGCTGAAAACTCCTTCGAACGCCTGCGAATCTGTCACGACCAGAGAAGGGGGCGTCTTCAGCTCCTTCAGTTTCTCCTCTATCTGGCGTTCATTCAGGATGTAGGAGCAGACCTGATGGTCCAGCAATTCGCGGATCGTCTGCTGTTCCGGCATGATGAGCCGGCCCTTTGGAGATTCTTTGTCCAGCGGGATCACGAGGAAGACGGTATCGCCGGGATGCACAAGATCGGCCAGGATCGGACGGTCATTGACCCAGTCGTCCGGCACCAGGCTGAGAAGCTTCTCCTTGATAGAAGCAGTCGTTTTCCAGCCGCTCCCAGTTGATTGCACCGCCACCCATGGGATCTTGCGGGCATCCAGGAACGCAGTGTCAGTTTCCTGCACCGGTCCGAGGTCCACCTTGTTGAAGACGACCAGGACCGGCACAGCGTGTGAGGTCAGCCTTTCCAGCAGCTGCGTTTCATAGGAGCCCCATACCCCGGCCTCCGTTACAAGCATCGCAATGTCTGTTCGATCGATAGTCTGAAGCGTCCGCTGAATACGCAGCGATCCAAGTGCGGCGGAGTCATCGATGCCGGCGGTATCGATGAACAGAACCGGCCCGATCGGCAGGAGCTCCATCGCTTTTTCAACCGGATCCGTCGTTGTCCCGGGGACAGCGCTTGTGATGGCAACATTCTGCTGGGTCAAGGCATTGAGCAAGGATGACTTTCCTGTGTTTGTGCGGCCAAAGATGCCGATGTGCAATCTGAGCGATTTTGGTACTGCCTGCATGAACGATCACATCTCCTTTTCAAAGCTTCCGTCTTCCCGCCGTCTTTCCCCGGGCCGGCGCACCGGGCTGTATGTCTTCCTGGAATCCCTTCACCAGAGCGCGCGCCTTCTGCACCAGCATTTTCTGCCGGGCCGGAGAGAGCAGCCCGTATCCCTCCACGCTTATTCCCATGCCGTCTGTGAGCATGATCTGCTCGGAGGCGGCCAGCAGTTCATGCTGCCCTCCAGCCACAAAGGACCATCGCTTTCCATCCACGCGGCAGAAACTCAGCTCAATACCGCAGTCCTTCCAGACTTTCTGCGCAAATTCCTCAAGACACGCGATCGGTCTAGAAGTAGAGATCACGCTGTCCATTCTGGATCTCATGATAGTAGCTCCCCAGCTGGTCCAGCGTTTCTTTTGGATATTGCTGTCCAATGAGGTCAAGTTCCTTCTGAATGATCTTCTCACCAGCCTGTTTTGTCGATTCTGAAGCAAAATCGTCCAGCCATTCCCGGAAAGTCAGAACCGCATTCAGCTTACAGAACCTCCCTTCGGAACCGGATTTCAGAAGCCCCATGATACGCTTGCCGGTGCGACCGCAACGGTAGCCTGCCGTGCAGAATGATGTGATATATCCCATATCCGCCAGCTCATGGACAACAGTATCAAGAGACCGCGCATCATCAATGACGAATTGCTGACGGTCCGCCTGCTGGTCGCTCAGCATCTCCGCATATCCTCCAATGTCGAGGCATGTCGAAGCATCCCGCTGCGTGCACATCGGAATGACATCGCGCATAACTGCATCACTCTCACGGGCCGTACAGATCATGCCCGTGTAGGGGACGGAAAGCCGGAGGACACACAATGCTTTCTTGTAATCAGCATCTGAGACTTTGTATCGTGCCTCCTGAATAAACGGCGTCCCTTCAGCCGATTTCAGCCGTGGAAATGAGATCGTGTGGGGGCCAATGCCAAAGCGATCCTCCAGCTCGTGTGTATGCGCCAGAAGTCCAAGGATCTCAAATCTCCAGTCGTACAGTCCAAACAGGACCCCGATCCCCACATCGTCGACACCGGCCTCGAGCGCACGATGCATCGCCGTAACACGCCACTGATAGTTTCCTTTGACTGTCGCCGGCGGATGTATTTTTGCATAGGTTGCATGGTGATATGTCTCCTGGAATACCTGGAAAGTACCGATGCCGACCTGATGCAGCATGCGCAGATCATCGATGGACAGAGGAGCTGCATTCACGTTGACTCTCCGGATCTCCCCCCATCCATGGCGTGTCGGGACTTTGACACTGTACACTGTCTTGATGGAGTCGGCGATATACTCCGCTCCGCTGGTTGGATGCTCTCCG
>CAZEWU010000085.1:0-6011 GCA_964516155.1 uncultured Caldisericota bacterium | reverse complement strand
GCTGCACCGCTCCGGCCTCGTGTTCCTGCCCCTGCTGGCCTGGGCGTGGATCGAGCGGGCGCGCGCGCACGGTCGCGACGCGTGGCGGACGGCGGATCTTATCATGGAGCCGACCAACGTTCTCTCGGGGACATATTTTCCCGCCAAATTCCTGGGAACGGGACTGCTCGCGATTGCTGCCCTGATCCCGACGACCTTCGGACTGGATGCGCTCCGCCAGCTCCTGGTCCCCTCTTTCAGCTTCAAGATTCTGGACTGGCGATGGGAAAGCCTTATCCTGCTCGGTCTGGGAATTCTGTTTGCTTTTATCGCATCCTGGGCCCTGCGGTCGGTGGAGTACAAAGCACGGCGTGATGCGCGGCTGACATTGAGGTGGCAGTAATGAAAGGTTTTCTTGCCTCCATGTACCTTGGACTGCAGATCGAAAGCAATTGGACGAAGAAGTGGGTCTGGCTGCTGTATCTTGCCGTCTACCCGATCGGCAGCCTGCTCACTGTCATTATCCTTTACGGCGTTTTTGGGCAGAAGACCGGCATGCTGCCCTATGCATTCTATGGAAATATCGTTTACTACTCTCTGAGCATGGTTTTCTTCGACATGGCGTTCAGCGTTCACGACGATCGTGAGCACTACCAGACGCTCAAGTACATTTTCTTGTCGCGGACGTCCTACCGGACTTATCTTTGCGGGCGGGCGGCAACCCGATACCTGATCGCGCTGCTGGGTATCGCTATCAATCTATGCTGGATGGTCCCCGTCCTGCATCTGCCTTTTCATCCGGACTGGTTTTTTCTTGGATGTGGAGTAGTGCTTGGATATATGATTGCCGCCGGGCTTGGGATGTGTTTTGCATCCTTTTTTCTGCTTACCATCAAGCTGGATGTGGATGTTGTCGATGCGCTGTTTGGCGGCATATTTGTCCTGAGCGGAGCCTTGTTCCCCCCGACGGCATTTCCCCTGGTGTTTGCGAAGATCGCTGAGATCCTGCCGATAAGCCCGTTCATCGAACTCATGCGGCGGGCGTTATCCGGCAAAATTCTCACGACGTTTCTCTCCACTCTCTCAATGGACGCACTGCTCTGGAGAGTTGCTGGTTCTGCGATCGTCCTCTTTGCCCTGGGGTCGGTGCTTGTTTCTCTGGGGAGCCGGCAGGCGCAGCGCAAAGGGTATATCGATATGACGACTGCGTTCTGAGCAAGAGGTTCAGTACGGGTATGATGGCGCCCTGCTCCTGATGGAGCAGGGCGAAACATTTACAGGTGCTTTTGTCCTTTGTCGTCCTCTGCAGGAAGAGGCGGCAGGAAGGATGAGATCAGACTCAGAAGCCCCAGACCGAGAAATGTGATACTTGCAATAACGGCGATGACGATCCAGACTGTATGCAGTCCTAGTGCATAGGACAGGAAAAATACCAATACGGCCACCGCTCCGCCAATCAGGAAACACATTCCGATCAGGCGGGCGACTGAAAATCTCCTTGGTTGCCCCTTTACTTTTTTTTCTGACTGCACAGGCTATAGATTATCACAGATTGGTGCTCTGACACAGGGTCAGGGTCAAGATTCTGCGTCACCGAGAAGCGAAGCAGGAAAATCTATATCTGGAAGAGGAGAAGAAGATGAAGAAGAGACTTTTCGTCTGTACCGTTTTCTGCCTTATTGTCAGTCTGTTCGCTGCCACCATGTTTGTGGGATGTGGCTCCAAATCGGCTACCCTTGCAAGTATCAAGAAGGCAGGAGTGCTGAATTGGGGGAGCGACCCGACCTTCGCGCCATTTGAGTTTATCGACAAGAATAATCAACCGACCGGGTTTGACGTCGAGCTCGTGGGGGCGATTGCAAAGAAATTGGGTGTGAGCTCGAAAATGACGTCGGGGGACTTTGGAGGGCTTCTGATGTCTCTGAGTGGCAACAAATTCGACCTTGTCTGCGCAGCGATGACGATTACTCCGGATCGCCAGAAAAAGGTTGATTTCTCCATTCCCTATTACCGGGCGGACATGGGCATCATGTTCAAACCAGCCAGGGTAAGCATTACAAAACCGGAAGACCTGGTAGGTAAGAAGGTAGGAGTCCAGACAGGTACGACCGGCGATATCTCTGCACGGAAAATCAAGGGAGTGGATGTTCATTCGTATCCTGATATCCAGCTTGCAACGCTTGATCTTGAAAACAACAAGGTCGATGCGGTTGTCAACGACTATCCTGTCTGCACGGCGTACGCAAGCACGCATCCGGACTTGAAAGTCATTGATACGACAAACATCGCCGGCGAGGACCTGACCCAGCTCTACAGCATCGCTGTACGCAAGGGGGATACGGTTTTCAAGGCTACCATTGACAAAGCTCTCCGGGATCTGGCCAAGGACGGCACGTACGCGGTTCTTTACAAGAAGTACTTTCACGCGAACCCTCCATACCTTCCGCAGTAACGTTGCTGCCGGAACGGTCGAATAATGAAATTAGATTTTCCACTCATCTGGCAGAAGCTTCCATTCCTTCTGGGGGGAGCATGGACAACGTTCAGTCTCACGTGCGTCTCCATGCTTTTTGCAACAATCGCGGGTCTGCTTATCGGACTCCTCAACATGTTCGGTGGCAAGGTGCTTGGTGCCATCACCCGTGTCTATATCGAGGTGGTCCGTGGAACGCCGGCGCTGCTTTTGATCTGTATTGTGTACTTTGCGCTCCCATCGGCTGGTATCAACCTGCCTCAATTTACCGCTGCTGCAGTGTCCCTTGCTGCATGCTATGCGGCATACATTGCCGAGGTGTTCCGATCCGCAGTAGAATCCATTCCCAAAGGACAGACGGAAGCCGCATTTTCGCTGGGAATGAGCAGGATGCAGTCGTTGCGGTACGTTATTCTTCCGCAGACGTTCCGGCGTATTCTTCCTCCCCTGGCTAATGAGTTTGCCGCGCTCATCAAGGACACGTCGCTCGTGGCGTTTATTTCGATGGAGGATCTGCTGTACCGTTCAAAGATGGTCAGCGCTTCTACCTTTGACTATCTGTCGCCTTTACTGGGGGCGGCTATGATCTACCTTGCCATGACGTTGCCGATCATGCAATGGTCCCGCAGTCTTGAGAGGAAGGCAAGCTGATGGATGGCGACATGCAGCCGACGGGAATGATCCTGGAAGTGAAGGATCTGCGTAAATCGTTCGGCTCTCTGGAGGTCATTCACGGCGTCAGTTTCACCATGAGCCACAAGGAGCGGTTAGTCCTGATGGGCCCCTCTGGTTCGGGAAAAAGTACCCTGGTCCGCTGTCTCAACTGGATCGAACCCCCGACCTCCGGGACGGTTATTTTTGATGGAACAGCTGTGGATCCTGCAAAAGGGGATATCCGCAAACTGCGTGAAGATATCGGCATGGTCTTTCAGCAATTCAATGTTTTTCCACATCTTACGGCGCTCCAAAACGTTGCTCTGGCGCCCCAGATCGTTAAGAAAACACCAAAGGCTGAAGCTGAAAAGGAAGCGCTGGAGCTTCTTGCGAAAGTCGGTCTTTCGCATCGGGCCGGCTACAAACCCGGTCAGATGAGCGGCGGCGAGCAACAGCGAGTCGCCATAGCGCGTGCACTTGCAATGCATCCCAAGCTCATGCTTTTTGATGAGCCTACTTCCTCCATTGATGTTGAACTTATCCATGAGGTCCTGGATGTCATGGTTCAGCTTGCGGAAGAAGGCATGACGATGATCGTCGTCACACATGAGATGGGATTCGCGAAAGATGTTGCGGACAGGGTCATCTTCATGGATCAGGGCTCTATCATCGAAACCGGTTCCCCTTCCGACGTTTTTGAACATCCGCAGCAGGAGCGGACGCGCAGTTTTCTAAGCAAGGTGCATCTGGCCTGATTGTGGCTGTATCATGAGGAGGAACGCCATTCGGGCGTTCCTCCTTTTCTTTTCAAGGGGTTCCTTTTGAGTACACTTGAGCATGAGGTTACTTAAAAAAATGGATACTATTGTCTATCCGGGCACATTTGATCCGGTCACAAAGGGACATGTCGACATCATTGAGCGGGGCGCGCGCCTGTGCGGCCGGCTCATCGTTGCCGTGGCTGTCATCGCGTATAAAGCGGAGGTCTGGTCACTGGACGAGCGCGTTCAGATGGTCCGTCTCGCCACACAGCATCTTCCGAACGTTGTCGTTGAGGGATTTGATGGGCTGCTCGTTGATTTCATGGCTCGTTCTGGTTCGCGGGTCATGTTGCGGGGGCTTCGACCGGTAGGCGATTTTGACTATGAGGTGCAATTTGCTTGGGCGAATCATTGGCTGGACCCAAACATTGAGATTATGTACCTCATGAGTTCCCAGGAACAATTTGTGGTCTCTTCGACTCTCGTCAAGCAAATGTACGATGGTGGAGGAGATGTCCGTGCACTGGTGCCCGAGAATGCCGCCGATCTTGTCATGAGAGGATTGTCCCGGGCCAAGGGAGGAACAACATGATAGAGAAACTGACCTTTCAGGATGTTATCGATCGTATTGACCAGATACGTGAACATAGCCCGAAGCTCTTTGGACATCGTTTTATCAAGGACTCTGAGCTTGCAGATGCCGTGGCTCATCTCCGGACGACGTATCCCGAGCAGGTGCGCAATGCATGTGCTCTTCTGGAACAGCGCGACGCGCTGCTCATAGAGGCAAAACATCAAAGCAGCCGTATTATAGAGGAAGGTCAGCGTGCTCATGATGACCTTATAGCAGACAGCGAGATCACGAAGACCGCTACGGTTCAGAAAGAACAGGCGATGACCGAGATCGCTCAGGAACGGAAGGCTGCAGAAGAACAGGCGGACGCGTATTCTCTCAAGATGCTTCAGCAGCTGGAACAGATACTGACGCGTCTGACCGACACCGTCAAGGCATCCGAACATGAATTCCTGAAGGAGGAACCCAGCGATGAACCTTCATCTCCAGAAGCTGAACATTGAGGAGGGGAGCAGTCAATCGTTCCCGTTTGAAGAAACATCATTTCAGGATCTGGGGACTGTTACCTTGCTCGAACCTGTGACGGGCACCTTTTTTCTGGCGAATGTGGGCACGGGGTATCACCTGACGGGATCGTTCCATACACGGGTAAGTCAGCCATGCGTGCGTTGTCTGGAACCAGTTGAGGAAGAGATTGACTTCTCCGTCAGTGAGTTATACCTGCTGAATGGCGAGGAGACGGAACAGGAGGATGTTTTTGTTCTTCAATCGGATGAACTGGACGTTACAGATATAGTGCGACAGAACCTGTTGATGGAAGTAGACGAGTTTCCGCTCTGCAAAGAGGATTGCAAGGGGCTCTGCCCCGTCTGCGGAGTGAACCTGAACAAGACGGTGTGCATCCACCAGCAGAAGGAATCGGAGGAAAAATAGAAATGTATATCGAGGAAGCGGCAAAATTCGCTGACCAGGTCGTGACTATCAATGGGTGGGTCTATGACAGCCGGAGCAGCGGTAAGATCGCCTTCGTCATGATCCGGGACGGCAGCGGCATCATGCAGTGCGTGGTCTCCAAGAGCGATGTTGATGAAGCTGTGTTCGAAACAGTGCGCCACGTGACGCAGGAATCCAGTATCAGCGTGACCGGCACCGTCCATGCAGAGGAACGTGCACCGGGAGGGTACGAGTTGCATGTTCAGAGTCTGGAGGTCCATCAGGCTGCGGTCGATTACCCGATAACTCCCAAAGAACACGGCGTGGATTTTCTCATGAACAATCGCCATCTGTGGCTTCGTTCCAAGAGGCAGTGGGCGATTATGCGGATACGTGCAACGATTATCAAGAGCATCCATGACTTTCTGGATACTAATGGTTTCCTGCAGGTCGATGCCCCTCTTCTGTCGGCGAATGCCTGCGAAGGCTCTACGACGCTGTTTTCTACAGACTACTTTGGTACGCCTGCCTATCTGTCCCAGAGCGGCCAGTTGTATAACGAAGCCGCTGCGATGGCATTCGGGCGCGTTTACTGTTTTGGCCCGGCCTTCCGTGCAGAAAAATCAAAGACGCGCCG
>CAZEWU010000084.1:0-6011 GCA_964516155.1 uncultured Caldisericota bacterium | reverse complement strand
CCCCGTTACCTGCTTTCGAGGCAGGCGCTTTCAACCGCTCAGCCACCTCTCCGTTGTTGTCGAATTGCTGCAAAGAAGGCTTCCAGAAGCGTTTCTGCTTCATTCCGCCGTATACCGCCTGTTACCTGTGGTACGTACCCAAAAATCGGACGGGTCAGGACATTTCCATTGCTGCCGACGCATCCATTGTCAAAATCGTATGCTCCGAACACCAACCGCTTAATGCGCGCGAGTGCAATAGCCGCAGCGCACATCGGACAGGGTTCCAGCGTAACGTACAGCGTGCAGTTCAGGAGTCGCCAGTCATTTACCGCTTTCGCTGCAGCGCGGATTGCCACAATTTCCGCATGCGCCGTCGGATCGTGATCCTGCTCCCGCCGGTTGCGTCCGCTTCCAATGACAGTACCGTCACAAACTACCACGCACCCCACCGGGATGTCTCCTTCAGCAAGGGCAGTTCGCGCCTGTGCAAGTGCCTGGTCCATGTATTCTTCATCAGAAAGCGGCATAATACAGTTTCCTTCGTGTGCTCAAGGCACATCTTTAACGATATGAGTGTAGCAGTGGACCGCAGAATATCAAGGCGATACAGTTGAGGAAGCGATGTCCCGCGCTTTCATCTGCTGTTTTAACGGTAGGGAAAAAGGAAACGCTACAATCAGGTTTCTATGACCGTCGTAGAAGGCATTGTCCGCTAAAAGCAGGAATGCTGGTTCTGAAGGAGTGCCAAAAGAGAGGGGTTTGAAACGTCTGGTGCGCCCAAGAGGAATCGAACCTCTAACCTACGGTTCCGTAGACCGTCGCTCTATCCAGTTGAGCTATGGGCGCACAGTGATGATTGTATTCAGTTTTGCTCCAATGACAAGAAGAACAGTGAGGAATATCGGGTCATACGGCACTGGAGATACAGGCAAATCTGTTATAATCTAACTGTTTATGAACACATGTGCAGAGGTTTGCATCATAGGTGGGGGAGCGGCAGGTATGATGGCCGCTCTCTCGGCCGCGAAAGTTCTGAAAGCTCCGGGACGGGAGGGAGACGTCGTTCTTCTTGAACGCAACCGTGTTCTGGGACGGAAACTGGCTATCACGGGAAAGGGCAGGGCTAATGTTACGAATGCCCGTTCCATTGACGAGTTTGTCCAGGCGTTCGGTCCGTCCGGAAAGTTTCTCTATCCGGCATTTGAGTCCTTTTTTGCAGAGGATCTTGCCACAGTTCTGGGCCGGGCCGGTCTTTCTCTGAAAATGGAACGGGGCGGCCGCGTTTTCCCTGTGACTGATAAGGCGGCGGATGTTGTCCAGGCGTTCGGGTTGCTCCTGGCACAGGCGCATGTTGATATTCACTATGGTGTACGGGTACAGGACCTTCAGAAGGCGGCAACCGGGGAATGGATCATCTGCAGCGAGGGGTTCCCGGCCATAAGGTCAAAAACAGTTGTTGTTGCGACAGGAGGCAAATCATACCCCGGCACCGGCTCGACCGGCGACGGGTACACGCTGGCAGAGCGCCTTGGCCATCATGTTACCAGGCTGTTGCCGGGACTGGTATCATTGCATTGCTCGGATACCTGGCTTCGCGATCTGGAAGGAACGTCTCTTGAAGGCGTTGCCGTTGAAGCGTGGGCTCAGGGGAAAATGCTGGGACAGCGATATGGGGAACTTATGGTAACAGATCGCGGCATCGGTGGCCCCGCCGTTCTTTCCTTGAGCCTTGCCGTTGCGCCGGCGCTCGCGGATGGCAGCAGGGTGCAGTTGAAGATCGATCTCCGGCCGGGAAGGACCTTGGAGGAGATACTGCGCGACGTGGAGAAATGCCGGAGCGCAAGCGATGTGGCGGCCTATCTGCAACGCTTTGTTCCACGGAAGATGGCTGCAGCGCTTCTGCAGCTCTGGGGACTGGAGGACGGCGGCAATCACCTGCTTGCACGGAAGACATCGGTGTTTCTGGCAGAAGAAATCAAAAACTTGAAACTGACATGTACCGGCACCGGATCGCTGACATCCGCTATTGTCACTCACGGTGGTATCTCGCTGCAGGAGATCAATCCGCGCTCGCTGCAGTCGCGTATTGCTCCCGGCGTCTTTATCGCAGGGGAGTTACTGGATGTCCAGGCGATTACAGGCGGGTACAATTTACAGGCGGCGTTTTCGACGGGGTTTCTGGCCGGGAAATGTGCAGCTGAATACATTGCCAAATCAGCAAATAAAAGTAAACTTTAAAGGTTAAAGAGGTGATTACGACATGGCTGAAATCGGAACAACGAGAATAAAACGTGGTTTAGCAGAGATGTTCAAGGGCGGCGTCATCATGGACGTCACGACGGTTGCCCAGGCGAAGATTGCTGAAGAAGCCGGCGCAGTGTCGGTCATGGCCCTGGAGCGTATCCCTGCGGATATCCGCAGGGCTGGTGGTGTTGCACGCGCAGCCGATCCCGGTCTCGTTCAGCAGATCATGGATGCCGTGTCGATTCCCGTCATGGCCAAGGTGCGTATCGGCCATATCGCCGAGGCGCGCATCCTTGAGTATATGGGCGTTGATTTCATTGATGAGAGCGAAGTCCTGACGCCGGCTGATGTTACGTACCATATCGATAAGTGGCAGTTCAAGGTTCCCTTTGTCTGCGGAGCCCGTGATCTGGGCGAAGCGTTGCGCCGTATCAGCGAAGGTGCAGCCATGATCCGGACCAAGGGAGAGCCGGGAACCGGCGATATCTCTCAGGCTGTCACGCATATGCGGGCGGTCATGAATGAGATACGCAAGGTCCAGTCGATGCCGGAGGAAGAGCTTGTGTTTGAGGCTAAAGAGCTGGGGGTCAATGTAGAGATTCTCCGGGAGGTCCGTACGCTTGGACGTCTGCCTGTAGTCAATTTTGCGGCGGGTGGCGTTGCCACGCCGGCGGACGCGGCCTTGATGATGACTCTCGGAGCCGATGGAATCTTTGTCGGGTCGGGGATTTTTAAGAGTTCCGATCCGCTTCCCCGGGCAAAAGCAATCGTTGCTGCGACAACGTACTGGAATGACCCGAAGATTCTTGTCGAGGTCAGCAAAGGTCTCAAAGAGGGGATGTCAGGCATTGATTCACGTACTCTTGAAGAGATTGACAAGATGCAGGTGAGGGACAACTGAGCATGGTCGTCGGCGTTCTTGCCCTTCAGGGGGATTTCAGAGAGCATATTGCCATGATGCAGTCTCTCGGAGCTACCGTGTGTATGGTGCGTCTTCCGGAGGATGTGCAGCAGATCGATGGTTTGATTATCCCAGGCGGCGAGAGTACCACGATGGGGAAGTTGATGGTTCACTATGGTGTGGATACGGCCATCGTTGAACGTTACAAGAAGGGGAAACTGGCGATATACGGCACATGCGCCGGGATGATCGCTTTGGCACAGGATATTGACGGGTATCAGGAACAACCTCGTCTGGGTCTTCTGGACGTTACCATCCAGCGCAATGCGTTCGGGCGTCAGAAGGAATCCAGTGAAGAGGATCTGACAATAAAAGGGATGGAGAAGCCGTTTCATGCGCTTTTCATTCGCGCGCCGGTGATCGTCCGTACGGGGCCGTCGGTTGAAGTGATGGCGACGGTCGCACAGGGACCGGTATATGTTCAGCAGGGAAGGCTCCTTGCTTCTTCGTTCCATCCAGAATTAGGAAAAGATACGCGGATCCATGAACATTTCCTGCAATTGATAAAGCAAAGTTCAGATCAGGAGGTTTAGATGTCTGGGCATTCCAAATGGCATAATATTCAAGCCAAAAAAGGTGTAGAGGATGCTAAGCGTGGTCGGCTTTTCACGAAGATAACACGTGAAGTTATTATCGCGGCGAAAGCCGGGGGAGGAAACCCGGATTCCAATAGCCGGCTGCGGGCAGCCCTCGAAAAGGCAAAATCAGCTGGTATGCCCAATGATAACATCAAAAAGGCTATCATGCGCGGAACCGGGGAAATGGAAGGCGTCACGTACGAAGAAACAACGTACGAAGGTTACGGCCCCAACGGTACGGCGTTCATTATTCAGGCTTCGACGGATAACAAGAACCGTACGACGTCAGAGATCCGCCGCATCCTTTCGCAGCATGGCGGTGCTCTCGGCGAGAATGGATCCGTCAGCTGGGGGTTTGAGCGCAAGGGTTCCCTTGAAATTGATCCGGGTGACAAAGGCTATGACGATCTGTTCATGGTGGCTGTCGACAGCGGAGCCGAGGACCTCAAGCAGGATGGAGAGACAACAACAGTTTTTACCGCACCGGAAGATGTCTACAAGGTCCGTCAGGCAATTGAGGCTGCTGGAATTGTCGTGAAATCAGCCTCTCTGGTCATGATTCCAAAAACTCTTGTTTCCGTCGGCATCGAGGATGCTCGCAAGATCGCACGGCTGGAAGAAGCGCTTGACGAGCACGACGATGTTAGTGACTACTTCTCCAACTACGAGATGAGTGACGAAGTTATTAAGCAGCTGGAGCAGGAAGATCAGTAGCTAGATGCTCACACTGGGAATTGATCCCGGACTTGCACGGATTGGCTATGGCGCCGTTACCTCGAAAGGCGACGCCATAGCCCTTCTTGATTATGGCTGTCTTGAAACGCATGCAGGAGCTCCCTATGCTGACAGGCTCAAGTATATCTATGACGGCGTACGTCGCATCGTACGGCGATACAAACCGGATGCTGTGGCTATTGAGTCCCTGTTCTTCTTCCGGAATGCGCGGACTGTCATGAAAGTGAGCGAAGCCCGCGGCGTCATCGTCCTCGCCGTCGGAACGTGTCACGTTCCGATGTTCGAGTATACGCCACAGCAGGTTAAACTGGCAGTCTCATCGTATGGTCTGGAGAGTAAAAAAAACGTGGAGATCGCTGTGCGGCAGATCCTGGGTATTGAAGAGCATATTACGCCTGATGATACCGCCGACGCTATCGCCATTGCTCTGTGCCATACGTTTACAGGCGATTTCCGTCAGGCGGTCCTGACATCTTCTGCTGATGATAGCGCTGATTAGAGGAACGGTCTATCGCAAACTGGATTCGTCTCTCATCGTTCTTGCGGGAGATATCGGGTACGAAGTCCGGGTGGTCGATACGAACATGTTTGAGGTGGGTGAGGAGGTCGAACTCCAGACGTACCACGTTGTAAAAGAGGACCGTCAGGAGTTGTATGGATTTCTGGATCCGCTGGACTATGAACTGTTTGGCGATCTCATCGAGCATGTTCCGGGGGTGGGAGCAAGGACCGCCCTCAACCTCCTGCGTTCTGTTTCTGCTGCGCGTCTTATCGAAGCCGTCCGGCAACAGAACACAGGGATACTGACCACGGCACCGGGGGTCGGCAAGAAGAATGCGGAACGCATTATTATTGAATTGCGTCCAATCGTGAATCGCAAATATACTCAACTCATGACTTCAGAAGGGCTGGGGATGCCTGAGTCGGCCAAACTGATGGAAGAGGTGCAGCTTGCACTTCATGCGCTGGGCTACTCGCAACGTGAGATCAATGACGTTTTGCACGAACTCGGCCCCGTTGCCGACAGAACAAGCGAAGAGCTTGTGAACGATGCTTTGCAACGGCTGTCAAGGAAATGATCATGGCCTCCGGTGAAGAGAAGCGAAGGCATCAGACAGGAGACGCAGCGAAAAGAATTGTTTCGAAACGGGTTGCTGCTCCTGGAAATGAACCGGTGCCGGATACCGCCGGACTCAGTGTCCGGCCGCGTCATCTGTCCGACTTTATCGGACAGGAGCAGATCAAGAGAAACCTCCACATCTTTATCTCGGCGGCGCGGAGCCGCAGGGAACCGCTTGATCATTGTCTGTTTTATGGGCCGCCGGGACTGGGGAAGACGACTCTATCGCAGATCATTGCAAGCGAGCTGGGCGTGCGGTATAAGTTTACGAGCGGACCGGCGTTGACGCGCGCCGGAGATCTGGCCAGCATCCTGGCTACACTGAAGGAACGTGACGTTCTCTTTATCGATGAAATACATCGCTTAGGCCGCGCAGTGGAAGAGATTTTAT
>CAZEWU010000083.1:0-6031 GCA_964516155.1 uncultured Caldisericota bacterium | reverse complement strand
GCCACCGCCTGCTTGGCAACTTCCATCTTCGGGACGGACGGAGCTGCGACAGACTTTACCGGTTCCACAGTCTTAGGGGTGTTCTTCTGAGGAGAAGTCCGTCGTGCATTGTGGTGGAATGGTCTTGCTTCACGCTTTGCGGCAGGTGTTTCTGAAGCTTTCTGCTGCGCAGATGCAACCGGCGCTGTTGAAAGAGCTGATTTTCCTTCAGGCGAAAGAAGTCCCGCCTCTTTCATGGCTTCATGAAGCTGAGCGCGGAAATCAACGGTCGGTTTCGGCGTAACGGGTCGTGCTGCAGAAACCGGGGTGACGAGAGCCGCTTTCACGGGCACAGGTTCTGCCTTTGGGACGACAACCGTGGGGGCGACGACAGGTGCAACTGGTTCCTGTTTCTTGACGGGAGCCGCCTTCTGTTCTGCAGCAACAGCCGTTGACGGCTGCTGTTCACGCCTGGGGTGAGAATAACGGTCCGGGCGGCGGTGAGCGGTCCGGTCATATTTCTGTTCAGACGGATGTGATGCGACGACCGGCTGAACAGCAGAAGCCGGAGCTGCAGCAACGGGCTTGGCCTCTGAATGAACTTCGGCAGGCGTATTCTCCTGATGATGAACATGCCCGTGAGCGTCTACGATGTCAGGCTTCTGGTGCTCGGGGACCCCGGGATGAATGCGGGAAAGGTCCGTTTTGACTCCCTGCAGAGACTGCAGAAACACCAGGCGAAGTGCACACCACCACAGATACTCCGAGTCTGGTCCCTTAAAATCATTGAGATCAAGGAGTCCATGGGCAAGCTCATTACGTATGTTGGAACCGAATTTCTCGACAAGCAGTCCCCGCAGATCAAAAATGAGGTCGCGCCCGAAGATGCGCTCGGCCTCGTCCATGTCCAGCAGAGCTCCCAGGACACGCTCCTGCTCAACGTTGCGCATATCGATCTTGCTCGTAACGATACCGGCTTTCTTGAGGACGGTACGGACGGCATTCTCGATCTGCGGCGTCAGCAGAGAGACGGCGACAAGGAAATCCCCGTTCATGCCTGCATCCATGCCGCGTGCAAAGATCTCCTCGCGCCCGGACGGGACAAAGGTGTTGTCTGTTGTGAATGCACGCCAGTCGTCAAGGCGCACGACGTGATCAGCAAGGATCTGGCGGCGGGCCGGCTCGATAAGCGCCAGAACTGCGATCTGCCGGTTGCGGGCCGCTTCCTGATAAAGCTCCGCCTCCTTGGCCGTGCGGATTTCCCGGGGATCTCCAGTAAAGGCGGCAGGTTCATGCGACGCAGCCTTACCCTCCTGGTCCATCCCGACGGTACTGATCAGATACTGGAAGGGCATACGTCCGGTTTTGGCATCGACCTCTTCCTCAAGTTCGGCTGGCTTCGGCGTCTCGACCAGATTGGTAAGAGCAACGAGGGCATCGCGCAGGTTTTTCCCTTTTACCTGATCCTGTGCCCACTTCGTGATATTCGCAGGATCCATACGGGCCGGTTTCTTCATCGGGAACTCATTTCTCTTCAGCTCCAGGTCATCGACCTGCTTTTTGAGTGCGGCGACCGCCTGTTCATTGCCGGGTACCTTGGCAAGCGATTCCATGGCGCTGCGCATGAGTTCGAGCGCATGATCGGTGATCGGCTGCACTTCAGACTGAACCGTGTCCGCCTGCTGGACATAGGTATCGGCGGCACGCTTGAGCGCGACGTTCTTTCCCTTCTCCTGACCTGCGACCGTTTCACAGCGGGCCTTGACCTGCCAGTACAGCCGTGCTGTTTCCCATTGGCCGGCATTCTCACACCGTTGCGCGCTCGTACCGCAGATGTTGGCAAACCGGGACGCATTGCCCTCGCCGGCATCCAGCAGCAGGTTGATGAGCTTGGCCCACCATGGTGTCGGCTCCTCGGCGCCGAACTCGCTGAGCTGCTTCTGAAGGTAATCGATGGTCTTGCGATACGCCTTGGTCTCCTTGCCGAGGAACACGGCGATGTCAAACGACCGCTTCAGGCGATCGTACCCGTCGGCCCACTGAACAACATCTTTGAGCCGCAGCGCACTGTTAAGGTAACTGTCGACCGCCAGACTGCCGATACTGGGATCTCCCTGCCGTACCCACAGAACATCGGCGAGGCGCGAACGCAGCTCCGGATCCTGGATAGTCTCGATGAGCTGCTTGATGATACGGAGTTCATCTGCCGAGAAATCTTCAGGGAGCGGTGTACGTGAAAATTGCAGATTTGCAGCCGGAACAAACGGGTCGCGCGTTGGGGTCTCCAGTTTCAGCTCTGGCGACGTTACTGCGCCGAGAAACGTATAGACAGCCTCGGTACGGGCATCGTGCGTTTTGCCGGCATCCTGTGCCCGCTGATAGAATAACTTGCTGTAGACCGAACACAGCTTTTGGTCGGCCTCGGCCAGCACCTGTTGCCAGGAAGTCCGGTCAAGGTCTTCTTTCTTCAAGATGAACTTAGTGATAGACACAAGGTCCTCCAGTACATGGATGAATGAGTGGGAGAATCACGTGGAAAGGGGAAAATTGATACCGGGAAGAAGCTTCTTGAGAGCCCGGAAGAACGTCTTGAACTCATCAGATGCGATAGACAGTCCGGACGCGGTCACACGTTTTGCTCCGTTATCCAGGGCGATACGCCAGAGAGCAGCGCTATCCGACTCCTGAAGGCGGTTCCAGCTCCACACATCCGCTTTATCGGCGGCACGCCAGAAACGTTTCCAGTCCTCCGGGGTCGGCTGAAATGCACGCTGCGCCTCTGCACTCATACGTGCATACAGCGTCCCGTCTTCCCAGTGAACCGCCAACGTTCGTGGAGTACCACAGCCAAGCGCCACTTCCACCGTGACAGGCTCAGCCGGCTCAATACTCAAAGTCATTCAATCCTCCTTGCAGCCGGGACGCTGTCCCACGGCAACGATCGGCTGCGCGCACAACCTGGGGTGCGCTCGCCCTTGCACCCGGCGACTCAGGAATTCAGAAGATGAACTCACAGGCGCCCGTGCATAGGTCTATTATACCTGAAATGTTGAAATCATGGCGATAAAAGAAAAAGCCCGCCGGCACATTGTGTCAGCGGGCCGATACAGAAACGCCGGTCAGACTTCGCCGAACCGGCGCACAAACCAGACCTTGACAAGCTGTGTCAGGACAACGTAGGCGATCAGCATGATGAGCAGGAACAGCCAGAACAGTCCAGGTAGCGGGGTAAACCCGAGCACACGGGCGATCGGCCGTATGACCGTCAGGAGCGTCCCTGTCAGAACGATCAGGAGCGAACTGACGAGAAGCGGGGTACTGGCCCGGCTCTGGATGAACGGTACCTTGTTCGTACGAATGACGTGGATGATGAGAGTCTGTGTGAACAGTGATTCAATGAACCATCCGGTATGAAAGAGCGTCGGATTGTTCCAGCACTTGAACACATACAGCATCAGGAAGAACGTCGCATAGTCAAAGATCGAACTGATGGGGCCGATATACAAGATGAACCGCCGCAGGTTGCCGATCTCCCACTTGCGCGGCCTGGAAAGCCACTCCTCGTCCACCGCATCTGTCGGGATGGTCGTCTGGCTGAAATCATACAGGAGGTTGTTGGTCAGGACCTGCAGGGGCATCATGGGAACGAAAGGCAGAAATGCGCTCCCTCCCACGACGCTGAACATGTTGCCGAAGTTGGAACTGGCCGCCATCTTGATGTACTTGATGATATTGCCGAAGACCTTGCGTCCCTCGACAACGCCTTCCTCCAGCACCAGCAATGAGTTCTCCAGCAGGATGATATCTGAGGATTCCTTGGCGATATCGACGGCTGAGTCAACGGAGATGCCGACGTCGGCCGTACGAAGAGCGGGAGCGTCGTTGATGCCGTCGCCCAGGAACCCGACAACGTGGCCCTTGCTCTGGAGCGCCCGGATAATGCGTTCCTTGTGCACCGGAGAAAGCCGTGCGAAAACATCGATCCCGCCCACCGTTTCGGCAAGCTGTCCGTCGGACATAGTCTCAATGTCGGGGCCGAGCAGGACCCTGGGCTGTCCGATGCCGATCTGTTTACAGATATTGATAGTCACCAGATCGCTGTCCCCCGTCAGGATCTTGACGCTGACATTGTTAGCCCGCAGCTTGGAGATCGCCTCGGCTGTCGATTCCTTGGGCGGGTCCAGAAACGCCAGGAAGCCCAGAAGGATCAGATCCTGTTCATCCCTGACAGTATAGACCCGATCCGGAGTCGTGGAGGAAAACGTCCGGACCGCCAGCGCAAGAACGCGGAACCCCTGAGCGTTCAGATCGCTGACAAACTGCAGGACGGAGTCTCTCTTGTCCGACGTGAATTCCGTCGTGTCTCCGTTGACCTTGACGCTGGTGCAGAGCGCAAGGAGCTCGTCCACTGCGCCCTTGGAAACAAGGACGTCCGAACCTCCGCCATCCGACACGACGACGGACATCCGCTTGCGCACGAAGTCAAACGGGATCTCATCCACTTTGTGGTGACTGTTCTCCTGCACCAGATCCCTGGTCTTGTCGGTATGCTCCAGGATAGCGACATCCATGAGATTTTTGAGACCCGTCTGATAGTAACTGTTCAGGAACGCGACATCCAGGATATGTTCATCCTCCTGCCCCAGGATGTTGACGTACTTCTCCAGGACAACGCGCCCCTGCGTGATGGTCCCGGTCTTGTCTGTACACAGAACATCCATGGCGCCGAAGTTCTGGATAGCGTTGAGACGTTTGACGATGACCTTTTTGTGGGACATGGCAACGGCGCCCTGCCCGAGGTTGACCGTGACGATCATCGGCAGCATCTCGGGCGTCATGCCGACGCCGACGGCAAGTGCGTAGAGGAATGCTTCCATCCAGTTATGGCGGAGCAGCCCGTTGATGAGAAAAACGGCGGGGACCATGATGAACATGAGCTTGATCATGAGCCATGTGAACCCGTTGACGCCTTTGTCAAAACTCGTCATGACCCGCTGTCCGACAACGCTGCTCGCGAGAGCCCCAAAATAAGTGTCCTTGCCCGTCTGGATGACGACGGCGGTCGCAGAACCGGTCTCAACGTTCGTCCCCATGAAACAGAGATTCGGCATGGCCAGAGCGTCGGTCATGGAGGGATCGGCGACGCCCGCGCTCTTCTCGACCGGCAACGATTCCCCCGTAAGCGCCGACTGGCTGACGAACAGATCTTTCGCCGTGACCAGGCGCACATCCGCCGGCACCATGTCTCCCGCCGACAGGAAGATCAGATCACCCGGGACAATGTCCTTCAGAGCGACCTCTTTCCGGCTTCCCTCCTGCATGACGGTCGCCGTGGTACTGACCATCTCCTGCAGGTCCTGTGCCGCATTGTCCGCCCGCTGTTCCTGGAAGAATCGCAGGACGGCCCCCAGAACGACCATGAAGAGGATGATATAAACGCTGATTCCTCCGCCGGTCAGGGCCGTAATGACGGCAAGAATGATCAGGAGGATGGAAAGAGGATTTGCCAGGATATCAAAAAGCCGTTTGAGCGGCGAGGTGCGCTTTTCGCGCGCGACTTCATTATGCCCGTATTGCTCCAGACGGGATTCCACCTCGTCGTCGGTGAGGCCGTGGAGCGTCGTCTTCAGCTGCCCCATGACGACGGATACGTCAAGATGAGCGACTTCAGCGAGACGCTTTGAAATGTGCGCTGTCACGTCGTTCCGCTTACGATTTGCTGCTATGGTTGGAAGAAATGGAAAACTCATGAGACTGACCTCCAGATAGGAATGGGAAAGCTAGGACCATCCCGCCCGGTCACCGGTCAGGTATTCATGTCACTGGCAGGCCGGACGTCACTCTGAAGGTACACAACGGAACGTGATCGCGCGGACGATGGAAACGACGCAGGAGAGAGCGCTGGACAACACACGCCGCCGAGCAGCCGGAAGACGAAGACAGGATACGCCATACCAGTCTCCTTCCATGGGGAAGGAACGTCGGTTCTATGAGTTTGTGCATGCCGTAACGCATGAAATCCTCCAACAGGAGTTGGGCAGCTCCCTCCGCG
>CAZEWU010000082.1:0-6044 GCA_964516155.1 uncultured Caldisericota bacterium | reverse complement strand
CTATTTGCCGGGATCTTGTCAGCGGATGCTGTCAGAACGCGGACGGCGACTCCATGCCGCGCACGGTCTTCCAGTATCCGGCGGATACCTGGATCGTCAAATACCTCCGTGGCAACATCGATAGTGCTTCGAGCTCCGCCGAGAACATCGCCGATCTCCTGACGTCCGTTCACGGGACTGACCACCAGCGTTTTCGCACGGTATGGGCTGCGCTGCTTATCGGCCTGAAAAATACGCGTCAGCTCTCCGACAACGGCCGTGTTTCCCGTCCGCACCAATATCTCCCGGTTTTTTTCAAAAGCGCTCTTGGTCAGGTTCGCTGTCATAATCCATGCCATACACGCATCGATAACAATAAACTTGGCATGCGTAAAAGAATAGACCCGGTTTCCCCAGATTGCATCAATTCCTGCGCTTCGCAGCTCATTCCGGACCATCCGATTCATGGAGAACCCACCGTAGGGGGATTCTTCCATGATCACATGGACATCGCACCCACGTGTTTTGGCATCTTTCAGGGACGCGACCACTGCAGGATCAGAAATCAGGTAACATTCAACAAGCACGGACTTGCGAGCTTGATCGATATCGGCTACGAGCTGTGAACGCGTATCCTTGCCCGGCGTAACAAGGCAGAGCTCCCCCGGTTCCAACGAAGCAAGCGGCACTCCCCAAGGAACGTTTTTCCCCCGCACAGCAATCCAGCCAAGCCCGATCGCCGCTATCAAAAGAACAGCAATGAAAGCAATGAACCGAAATGACCATGTTCTCTGCATTGTTAGATAATAGCAGTCTGTGCGCTTCCGGCAAGATCAACCAGCAGGCTAGCACTTATGGTTGCGCCTCCATCAAAAAATACTACAATAACAAGGTAAGCGAAGTAATTTACGTTTGTTCCTGTACATCTATTCTGGTTCTGGAGGTAATTCTCGTGGCATGTGAACGTACGCTTCTTATGGTCAAGCCGGACGGAGTCCAGCGACATCTTCTCGGGCCCGTTATCCTGCGCATTGAGCAGAAGGGACTGGCCATCGTCGATATATGCATGTTCCGCATGGATAGTACATTCGTTCACATATTCTATGCAGAGCATGCGGCCAAAGATTTCTTTCCCGCTCTCCTTGAGTTCATGACCTCTGGACCGGTTGTTGCTCTGCAGATCGAGTCTGAACGTGCCGTAGCGGTTGTTCGCACAATGATCGGAGCAACCCGGCCTGAAGACAGGCTGCCGGGAACAATACGGGGCGATTTCTCGAATGACCTTACTGCAAACGTCGTTCACGCTTCCGCAACCCAAACCGATGCGCAGCGGGAACTTCAGCTCGTTTTTGGAAATCATCAGAACCCGTGCAATAAAAAGGAGTGTCGTACACTATGAAAGAAACAGCTGCTGAACTTGAGTCCCTGCTTCGCGATATTTCATACTGGATCAAAAAGAAAGGACGCGATGCGCTGGTAAATGTGCGAATCACACTGCCACAGTTTCAGGTTCTCCAGTTCATTTACTTTGGCGAAGCGGTTAACGTCAAGGATCTGACGCGGCTGACCGGTCTGGCAGCATCTACTATCTCTGAAATGGTAGACCGTCTTGTTGAGCTTGGATACATTACTAAAACCCAGAGCCAGCTGGACAAACGGCAGGTCATCATGAAATGCACCAAGCAGGGAGCATCCATTATCCGCAAAGTCATCCGTCAGCGTGTTCAGCGCGTTCGTGAAATCACGCAGCGCATGGAATCAGATTCTGCAGACTACCTGGTCACTGTTCTTACAGAATTTGTAGGCCTCTGTAAATAGACCGTTTTGACATATAGCTCTCTATATCTACCTTGGTGCTGACGACAAGACAACGTCGGCAAGCTTGCCAATGACCTGAGCAGATACCGACATAGAATCCGCAATCTCTATAGGCACCCCATTGTCGCCACCTTCCCGTACAGCAGCATCCAGAGGAAGCTTCCCCAGGAAGGGAACATTGTGATCCTTCGCCATAGCCTCGCCGCCGCCTTCACCGAAAATACTGACACGAGTTCCACATTCAGGGCATACGAAATAGGACATGTTTTCCACAACGCCGAGAACGGGAATCTGAAGCTGTTCAAAAAGCGATAGAGCCTTGCGGGCGTCGGCCGTAGCTACACGCTGAGGGGTCGTTACGATTACCGCGCTCTCGAGCGGCAGGCTTTTAGCTACCGTCAGCGCAGCATCACCGGTTCCCGGAGGAAGATCAACAATGAGGTAATCCAGCTCTCCCCATGCTACCTCGCGGTACATCTGCTCGATAGCGCCCGCCATCATCGGCCCCCGCCATATGACAGCCGTATCGACGTCTTCCAGCAGAAATCCTATCGACATGAGTTTGATGCCATATTTCTGCAACGGTAGTATGCGCCCATCGGCAGACGCTTCCGGACGCTGCTTGATACCGAACATTGTCGGCGAACTTGGGCCATAGATGTCGGCGTCCAGGAAACCAACCCGCACGCCCCGTTTACTGAGAGCAACCGCTAGCCCGACAGCGACAGTCGATTTACCGACTCCACCCTTGCCGGACGCTATGGCGACGATATGCCTGATTGTCGGAACGGGATATTCGGGAGTACCGCCTGTAGCTTTGTCACTACTCGACGAATCAGATCCATCCCGGTGCGCCATGGCCTTCTGCACCTCCTCCGGGCTCATCGTCGTCACAACTATCTCAACCCGAGCTGCTCCCGCAGCCACCAGGGCAGCGCGAACGCTGTTCTCAATTTCATTGACCAGCGGACACTGGGGAGTTGTCAGCGCAAGTGTTACTGTAACCGTGTCCTCGTCGATCGAGACAGCCCGTACCATTCCAAGGTCAACGATACCTATGCCAAGCTCAGGGTCAACGACAGTACGTAAGACTGTGAGTACCTGCTCTTTCTCCATCATGAGGTTTCCTTTCGTATTCAGCGCTGAATTATTGAGGATCGCTGCTGACAAGGGCGGCAAGCTTGCGCAGATCGCCCTGGATAACGGTGATATATTGCGGATTGCGCAATGCTGCAGCTGGATGATATGTAGGCATGAATCGCTGCTCATCCTTCAGAAGAACAGTCCCACGGACACGACCGATGGAGTACTGTTCGCCAAAGAAGAACCGCAGAGCCGTATTGCCGAGAAGACAGATGATCTGAGGTTCCAGCACGGCCAGCTGTGCATAGAGATACAGAGAGCATGCCGCTACCTCATCCGGTTGCGGAACACGGTTATTGGGAGGACGGCACTTCACAATATTGCAGATATAACAATCCCGCCGGCTCAGTCCGACAGAGAGGAGCATTTTGTCAAGCAGACGGCCCGCCTGCCCGACAAATGGGATTCCCGAAAGATCCTCTTCACGCCCGGGCCCCTCTCCTATGAAACAAATCCGTGCACTGGGCGATCCAATGCCAGGAACAGCCTTTGTTCTTGTCTCGCCAAGTCTGCATTTGTGGCATCCGACGACTTCTTCCTGGATCGATGCCAAGAGCTCTTTCCGCTGTTCAGACGCCTGATGATCCAAAGCCATTCGTGCCTCTTCCTGATGAAGTGACCTCATCTTCCTCTTTGACATCGACTTCTGGCACCTGCATGAACACAAGCTGCGCTATTCTGTCTCCCGGATGAACGATAAACGAGGCAGTCCCAAGGTTTGCCAGAATGACCTTGATCTCACCACGGTAATCGCTGTCAATCGTACCCGGTGAATTAAGAACAAACACGGCGTTTCTGCTGGCAAGACCGGATCGGCTGCGCACCTGCCCTTCAAAGCCAGACGGCAGGTCCAGAACGATACCGGTCTGAATCAATGCTATGGCCCCCGGAGCAAGAGAAACGTCCCATTCTTCTGAAGACGCCAAGTCGTACCCTGAAGAACCAGACGTTGCGCGCATCAGCCCCCCGGCACGCGCATTGAGCCTGTGAAAACCTATTCTTCTCGGTCTGCTGCTATTTGTCGGGTCCATGGACGACGGAGACAGCCAGTTTGGAACTGTCAAAAACTTCATCGATAACATCCAGCGTGTCCCCAAGGGTTATGGCATTGATCCGTTCCGTTATCTCTGCAACCGTCCGAATGGCATCACGCATATATAATTCGGATGCGTTACGATGCATCCGGCGGAAAAATGTTTCAAGAGAAAGGAGAAAACTTCCGAGAACGGTGTCTTTGGCATGCTGAAGTTCCACCATGCTGATCTTGTCGCGTCGCATAGCATCAATCTCCTCAACAACCACCTGCTGAACCCGGCTGGCATTCTCCGGCGAGCTTTCCGCGGAGACGCCAAGCAGCCCTGTGTTACTGAAACTGACGGGGAACGAACCGATGCTGTACACGAGCGCTTCTTTCTCTCGCGCCCGCTGGAAGAGACGACTCGACATATTCCCCCCGAAAATTCCTGAGACAAGCGTCAAGATGGAACGCCGTTCTGTGTATTGAGGATATCCGGGAAGAGCCATGGCCAGATAGACCTGTTCAGTCGGTTTCTCTGTAACGACCCGGCTGACGTTGCGTGCCGGTATGTTCCAGTCTGATCTGCCAGGTCCTGTGGGAATGCTCCCAAAGGTTTTCTCCAGAAAGTTCGCAGAAGCATCGACATCGATGTCCCCGGCTAGCGAGATCACCATATCAGGGGCAGAAAAATGCCTGCGATAGTAATCGACAAAGTCATCACGACGGAAGGAACGCACCGATTCAATCGTCCCCAGAGGATTGGCAGCTACCGGATCATTGCCATAAACCGCTTTCAGCAACTCGTCTGCAGCAACATCATCCGGGCTGTCCTGGAATGCAAGGATCTCCTGCTCTATGACCTTCCGCTCCAGTTGAATGGCAGTCTCATCAAACAGCGGATGCATGATAATGTCAGACAGAACATCCAGCGCCAGCGGTGTATGAACGCTTGGAACACGCATATAAAACATGGTGTACTGAGTATCCGTAAAAGCATTGAGTTCTCCGCCAACATTCTCTATGGCAGAAGAGATTTCAAGGGAACTTCTGTGCTCTGTCCCCTTGAACAGGATATGCTCCATAAAATGGCTCAGCCCCTGCGTATGCTCATCCTCAAACCGGGAGCCACTAGCAACAAGGGCCCCAACCGCTGCGGTTGGGTGGCCCTTATCGACATCAAAAACAACGCGGATTCCGTTGCTGAGTGTTATGACCCTCGGTTTCTGTTCTCTATCGTTAATCTCCATGACGGTGATCGTGCCGCGGCTCATGAGAGGTCTTTTCCGCATCACCCTCTGCTGTCAGACCCTTGCGAGTCAAAGAAATCTTTCCATCATCCTTGAGAGGCAACGTTTTGACGAGAATCTCCTCTCCTACCTTAAGCACAGAATGAATATCTTTGACATAAGAATCTGAAATCTGAGAGACATGCAGTAAACCGGTCTTTCCCGGAGCAATTTCGACAAAAGCTCCAAAGTCACGCAATTCTACGACTTTGCCAGTATAGATCTTGCCTACAACGATATCTTCGGTGATAGCGCTGATGGCATCCATGGCTGCCTGCCCCTTGACTCCATCGGGCGCGGTGACATAAACGGATCCGCTGTCATCAATATCGATATCACAGCCGGTATCGGCAATGATCTTCTTGATGACCTTACCCCCGGGACCGATAAGCGTGCCGATCTTGTCTCCAGGAATCTGCATGGTAAAGACACGCGGCGCACGCGGATTAAGCTCGCTGCGTGGAGCGGGAAGCACAGAAAGCATCTTATCAAGAATAAGCAAACGTGCTGTGCGGGCATGATCCAGAGCGGTCGCCAGCAGCTGACTGTCTACTCCGTGGATCTTGATGTCCATCTGCAAAGCAGTAATGCCCTTGGCTGTTCCAGCGACCTTGAAGTCCATATCGCCGTTCGCATCCTCGGCTCCCTGAATATCGGTCAGGATAACGCTCTTGTCGCCTTCCTTCATCAGCCCCATGGCAATGCCGGCAACAGGAGCCTTGATCGGAACACCTGCATCCATCAAAGCAAGCGTACTGCCGCAGATGGAAGCCTGCGATGTGGAACCATTGGACTCGAGC